>NZ_QURE01000152.1:0-3121 GCF_009898475.1 Nitrososphaera sp. AFS
CATGACATTGTTACCAGGTCCACCATATATTTTGCATATTCCAGGACCACATTGTATGACATCATTTCCACCTAGACCGTAAATCACGGCATTAGTAACAGCAGTTGCAATAATAATATCATCTTGTTGGGTGCCTATGATAGTACAGTTTTGGTTACCTGGTTTTTGACAAGTTTTTGGTACTATCAAATTTTTAGGAATATTGAGATCTGACTTGATTGGAACATTATACTTTTTTTGATGATTTGAATAGTTGTCAAAGGTTGGGAAAGGCTCGTAATAGAGATGCTTGAGCTAGATATGCTTTTTGATTGCGAGTTGGTATCTGGGGCTAAAGCAGAAGTAGAAGTAGAAGTAGGTAAACCAAACGGATCGCTTACTATTTTGGGAGCTGCATATGCTGGCAACTGAAACAAAATCCCGCTGGCTAAAAGAGTGATTATCGTTCCTGCAAATATTAGGTTCCTATATGGAATTAGCATGAATCTATCATAAAACCATTTTTTCCTTTTTATCGGATTTGACTCAGACGTTAAATGAATAGTAACAGAGATTTTGACATAGAGAATTGATAGTAAAATATCGCTCATACCAAGATAATAAAACGGGAAAGAAAGAGACGATAGTAAGACCGTAATTCACACAAAAGTGACCTTATTGCACACACTCATCAAGGGCTCACCGAGACAAAAAGGGATTATTGCCGTATTCGGCCTAGACGGAAACGAAATCATACCGCCTGCCTAAGTTGTAAAAAGTGCCCATCTGATCCTTTGGTATAAATTTCAAATGAGAAAACACCCATCCAATAATCTGTCACTATTTGTTATTATACAGAGCTATAATCCAAAATTGACAATCCCCATAATGGATCCAGCACTAAGCCCATTATCCCTGCAATTTTATCGCTTTGTTCTTCCCTTCAGTCACTCTTATCACTAGCGAGTTATAACCATCAGACGCCCCATTAGCACATTACCAACTAGAAAAATACTTCTTAAATGTTCGTCAAAGTCGTCAGTTTCCTCATCAAATGAGCCTGTAGTCAGAAAAAGGATTAGAAAGATACTCTCCTCAATGACCTATATTTGCTATCTCTTGTTTGGAGATCATCCTGTCATAAGATAGCAGATGGTTCTGCTCTTTGCAGGGAAGTACAACGATCGATAGCATGAAGAAGCTATTAGAGAAATGTTTTATAGGATCTCAAATTAGTTAGTTTTAGTGAGAATTAAATCAAAACTTGTAATATTAATTTCAATAATTATTGTCGGTACAGTTGCGATTACTTCAGTTTTCGCTTTCAAGTCTCTAGAATCGGCTGTAATTGACTCTCAAATCAAAGAGATGACTGATCAAGTACAAACCAAAGCAAATTTGATAGATGATCTTCATTATAACGCTGCACAGGATTTGCTGTTTGCTGTCCAAAATTCAGCCTTCGTAAGATATTTCGACTTACCAGCCTCTATGGCAGGAGATGTATACAACAAGAGTGGAGTACTCCAATTTACACCACAGCAAAAACTCGTCAAGACTGAACTTGATCAGTGGATTTATAATTTTCAAAAACGCTTCAGCGTAGATGAGACTTGTTTGATAGATCCACGTGGACAAGAAATTACTAGGGTGGTCTTGCAGCATATTGCCCCTGACAAAAAGTTATCCTCCTTTGAATGGATAACACCATTCTTCAGACCATCATTTCAGAATAATGTCGGCCATGTGTATTATCAACGTCCATATGTTTCGCCGGATACCAAAAGATGGGTTTTTGCATATACTACTCCAATAGTCCGTAGCGATGGTTATAAAGCTGCATTTTTTCACTTTGAAATGCCAATGAAAATTTTCCAAGATTTAGCTCAAACCAGCAGTGGCAGAATTTATGTAGTCGATCCTTCAGGATATCTGGTTGCAGACTCAAATTACAAATTTAATCAAAATATAAATTCGGAACCATTTCGGCAGTCACCAAAGAATTATTTTCCTTCGACAAGTACAATATCCACTTCTTCAGACTTCAGCAAAGCTCTCACAAATGTTCAATCTAATGCTAAAGGAAGCATTAATTATATCACATATAATAGCAATGGAGAATTGCATTACCTTGTATTCAAAAAGTTAGCATTATTTGGTTGGATTTTAGCTTATGACAAACCGTATTCTATGATGTTATCAGGTAACACTAGTCTAAGAGATCTAGCGATCACAATGACTGTAATTGCAGGAATTGCGATTGTAAGTGGGGTGGTATCTGCATTTATAATGTCCGATAGGATTTCACGCCCTATTAGGGATTTTGCAACAAGGTGCAAAAATCAGGATGCGAACAATCTACAACCAATGGCTGCTGTAGGAAATGATGATGATCTCCGTCAAATGGTAAAGGCATTTAACGGACTGATAGAAAAGGTAAATATAATTGAAAGACAGAAAGAGGAATTTGCTTCTATGGTTACTCATGAATTAAAGACACCCCTTACTCCAATTATAGGCTGGTGTCAGACCCTGAGAAATCAAAAATTAATAGGTCAATTAAATAGCAAACAACTCAAGGCTGTAGATTCAATTCAAAGTAACGCAAAAAGATTGCTCCAATTAATTGGAGATATATTGGACGTACAAAAGCTTGATATCAACAGAATGAGATTTGATCATCAAACCATAGATATCAATGATCTATTAAACTATATGCATAGTAACCTTCAGAACGTAATGACCCAGAAGGGGATTAAACAGATTAACTCTACAAAGGAACACTTGATCATAAAATCTGATAGGAATAGGATAGAACAAGTTCTGAATAATCTTATTCTTAATGCTGTAGACTTTGTTCCTTATGAGAAAGGTGAAATCGAGTATGGAGCACAAAGTAAAGATGATGAAGTTCTATTCTATGTAAAGGATAACGGTATAGGAATACCAGCTGAAAAACAAAAGAATCTTTTTAATAAGTTTTATCAAATTGATACATCTCTCACCAGAAAGCACGGGGGCTCTGGACTGGGGTTGGCGATATCAAAAGGAATTATAAGTGGTTTAGGAGGTAAAATATGGGTTGAGAGCGAATTAGGAAGAGGAGCAGCTTTTTACTTTACCATACCAAAAGAACCAAAAG
>NZ_QURE01000152.1:3133-4866 GCF_009898475.1 Nitrososphaera sp. AFS
CAAAGAAATTGGAGGAGGCGATTAAATGAAAATATTAGGAATTGACGATAATGCAGATATAAATGACTTGCTTGATACTGTCTTAAATGGTTCTGGTCATGAATTTACTTATGTAAGGAGTGGAAAAGAGGGATTAAAATTAATTCGAGAGAAGAAATTCGATATCGTACTACTAGACATAGCTATGCCAGAATTTAGTGGATTTGATGTCATAGACACGCTTGTCAACGAAGGCATCGTCTCCAATCAAAAAATTGTACTTTTTACTGCCTCATCAGTATTAGATTCGGAGATACAAGACCTTTGCAAGAAAGGAGTACATGCTTGTATACGAAAGCCTATAGACATAGATTTTCTTTTAGAAAAAATTGAGCAGTTTGCATAGATATAAATGTAAAACATGAATTTCAAGATTGTCTTTTTAGGCATTAGTGTATCAATTCTTTTCACATATCTGCACCTCATTGATCAAGCTTGGGCTCTAGGATCTGTTGATAATAATTGTCCGATATTTTCGATTAAAGTAGGATGTGATCTCTCTTCTTGGATCCATTTAATTATGGATGCCTTAATAGGTGCTTTTTTAGCATTTTTCTTTTATTATTTAGCTCATAAACAGAACATGAAGTTAAAGATGATAATCGAAGAACATGATACGATGAAAAAGAGAAGAAGAGAGTTTGCAATTCAATTATTGAAAAACCACTTGACTCATTGATTAAGAATTTAGAATCCAAGTACACAACAGATGCTGACAATAATGATAAAATAACAGATCAAATAAATAAGAAATGTAAAAAGATTAGTCGTATAGTAAATGACATTAAAAATACATTACTTTTGTTAAATGATGTGCTAGATCCGCAGGTTATTAATGATTTAAATCAACTTTGTCAAACCGTTCATGAAGACCAAATGAATGGTGAGAATAGGGGATTAACTCCATCCAATTATATTTATACTAAAAATAGAATAAATGATATATGTAAAACATTTGATGAATCACATCATTCAGCCTTACCAGTCAAGAAGTTATTGTCATCACAATCCTCTAATTCATCATCAAACGTCAAATTAAAGAAATCAGAATATATGAAGATATATCTACAAAAATTCTTTATATGGCAGCACAGAACCTAAGCCTTATAGTTAGTCATTAAAAAATTAGTTTTGATCCATACTCTACTTCACATCGAGTCATTATTTTAACACTAAATTTAAGGTAATAAGGTGAAGCATAGATGACATATATAATCAGAAGCGGCGAGACCAGACTGATGCTCGTAGAACAACTTCCAGAGCTACCAATTGCTTGCGATGGAGAGGCTGTGTACTGCACTCTTATACCTAGCGAGAGCTCCTCCTAGCGAGAGCTCCTTAGTAAGATTTAGAAAAAGAAGTCTGGAAGGATTGGCGTCGATGCGGAGTTATCTATGAATATAGAGCAATAGTATTACAATGCCATCTGGAAATGACAATGTGTAATATGTATTCATTTGGCGGTGCTATCCGCTTCAAAAATACCGAAGCCATTATTTTCTGTATCCTTACACACAGCCATATAACCCATCCCTGGCACTGGCGATTTTGGAACTATAACTTTTCCTCCTAATTGTTCTACTTTGGCAGAATATTCATCGACTGATTTTACGTCAAAATAGTTAATTCCTTGCTGTTGTGGTGACTGTCTTTTCATCATTCCTCCACCAAGAGCCTTGTTCCCTTTATTATCC
>NZ_QURE01000152.1:4900-7376 GCF_009898475.1 Nitrososphaera sp. AFS
AGGCCATTTCTCAATGTTCCACCCAAATAATTCATTATAGAATTTTTTTGTTCTTTCGATGTCATCTGAAGGAATTTCAAAATGTACTATTGTTGGCATATCTCTTATTCACTGTTCTTGTTCAATGGCCAGGTAATAAAGCTCGCTGGTCAACACAATTACTTCTAATTGCTTTTGTTACTGATCCTTTGCTGATATTTGAGCATTATTTAGATCTATAAAGTTACATTCATAGAAATAATAATAGATCGCTTCTGCAGTGCTGCTTGAGTCTTCATTGTTTTCACTATGGCGTCAAAACAAGTCCAAAAGAACAGCTTCAAACATGACAATCACATAGGCATATTAATCCCATTTACTTTTACAGGATTTTTATGAATAACGTGATATCGATACCTCATTCACTACGATCTTTATCTCATCAGCGATCGGCGAATTATGGGAAATAACTGCACTGGAACATATGTCTGTATAGATGTTCTAAAGATACTCCGTAATCCCCCGCTCTCCTCATGTAGTTCAAGTTTGTAAGAACCATCAGCTCTTAGGCCACTTGCTTCATCCCTTGCTGGACCTTAATGAAATGGAATGAAGAGGTTCGCGAATCGATCTGTTTATTTTAAGCTAGAAGATAATTGGTTTGCAGGAGTTAATGCATTTGCGGTGACATCAAGAGTATAGGTAACAGTAAATGGGATCCCGTCGGTCTTGTGAAAGACCAGAGCACTCCCCGTAAACGTAAATGACCCTGTACTTATTGGTGTATTTGTCAAAGCAACTGGTGTATTTGTAAACATTGTCATTGTTGATAAGGCTATATTTGTACCATCGAACCATTTTGCATGGTATGGCTCGCCATGTTGGGCGTCTATTGTCTTGTTATATCTATTGTATTTGTGTTCAACTTCAACCTCAATCGGTTTGCTAGCAGTAAAAGTAACAGTTCCAGTCCAAATCTTTCCGTCATGACGGATCGGAAGAGCAACCACTATTTGATGAGGTAGAGTTTGATTATTTAGTTGAGCATTGGGAGCAGGCTTCGACATGGAAGTGTTTTGGATACGCACGATTATTGGTTGTTGCTGAGTGGTCACCTGTGCATGAGAGAAAGGTATTGTCATTGCAAAGCCAATGCCGATTAGAATACTTGTAAATATAAGAGACGCAGTTGTTATACCAATTATTGGCCGCTCCTTAGTCATTATAGTCAAGGTTGAAACCATCGAGTTATCTATCAGTTAGTTGCATGTTTTGAACAAAATGATTAGCCTTCGTTCAACAATTCATAATCAATATAGGATTCCAGTATACTGATCTAGAGTGCCTTACATAATTAGATCGGATTATCCATGGACAACAGTGGCTACTCTATCTCCATTACCTCAGTTCTTAAAAGGAAGATAGCTAGAAACATGGATATTACTTCCGGCGCAATCCATTACAATATCGGTGTTAAATGTAGGTTCCTATCATACTTCGAATTATTATCTACCTTTTCAGGATCTATAGGGCCCAAGTTTATCTGACCTTCTTTCCTTATTATCAAATTCAAACCTAATCCTAACTTTTTACACAAGATTATAATGGCAATCCCTCCCGCCCTCTCATTGTATCCTCCATGTTTTTAAGGTCAATTCACCTGCCCTCAAATCAAGTATGGTTTGCAGAAATTTGTGTGAAAGGCTGGATCCCAAGGTTACTTTTGGTGAGAAGACCTATAAAGGTGGCAAAAAATATTGCAGAAGATGTGAAATATTCTTATTTCATTTGGGAAATTTCTGTCCTTGCTGTGGGATGGCATTAAGGGGTTCACCAACCAGTAGAAAGCAAAAAGAAAAACTTAGAATTAACCAATTATCAATAATCAAAGATTTACGGCATACTGATCTGGAATGCTTTACCTATTCAGGTTAGATTATTCATTGAGCAACATTAACTAACGACTGCTACTTTGACAAAATTAACTAACTTACTATTGTACATAATCTGGTCAAAAGGAATTTGGCAGCACCTATCGTGCGTTGTATTTAATTCTTAATAAAAGGTAAGTTTTCTTGTATAAATGGTATACGCCAATCGTGGGATGGAGAATAGAGGCATCTGTTCATGCAACAAAGGTTCTTTCTTGATCAAGCGGGCTAAAATCATAGAGATCAAATCATGCGAAATATTTCACCCAGTGTTAATTACTTGAAGCCTTTCAGAATGTTGCTATGCCTAGATTCATTTATTATCGTGGTATTAACATTCGGTAGGGAAGGCGGAAAAGCACCATACCTTGTAGACTTGGTTTTATTAATGACTATAGGCGAAGTAGGCTGTCCTTTATAAGGTACTCCTGTTACGTTTACACTATAATGTTTTGTCAAATTGGCATTATCTGGACAAGAATATTTGGCAGTTATTCTGTTAATTCCTTCCTTAATACTAGTGTACTTTGAGGAAACTGTAAATGTCCAATTTGAGTAATCATCCT
>NZ_QURE01000049.1:0-1056 GCF_009898475.1 Nitrososphaera sp. AFS
GTAGTCACTTTTCCTCAACAAATGTAGTAGGATACATCTAATTCATTAGTACATACTTCAAGTTATTTCTTTCCAATCTAACTAACTCCAATCATATGATAGTCTGTAGCTTACTGGCTTGCCACTGATCTGATCTGAAGTGACAAAGCTGTCAAATGTTGACGTATGACCAGGATCCATATTTGGTGGTGTTGTTATGCAACATGTACTATCTGCAATCAGATTTCTACTACCATCATAGAAATGAACTGTTACTTGAACAGAATTCAATGTATCATTACCCTTGTTTGTGATTTCACCCATCACATGGTAGGCACCAGTTATGTCCTTCTTTGCAGTAGTAACGTGAACTTGGATAACACTTGGATCATTATTTGGAAAATCAGTTGCGTTACTTGGCAATTGAGCCAAGCCGCCATGACTGCTGCCACTACTACTGCTCTTGTGTGACTTTGCAAACGCTGGAAGAATAGGCAGATAGCACCAGCGATAGTCCTAGAAAGGAGACTAAAATTAAAGGAAGAAACCCTTGCTTTTGTTTGGACATCGTATTAGCGGTCTCACTAATCAACTTTGAAGGACTATAAAAACATATGAAAAAATTCTACTAAAATATTTTACTTTCCTAAAACGAGTTCTGTACGACAAAGAATGAATTTCCCTTAAGGCCTTTCAACTAATTAACCGTCAATCCACTAACTTTCAGTTTTTTCCTTATTTTGTATTTGGCAGAACTTTAGTTGGACTTAATTTGGTACGATAAACTTCAAATCATCTATATCAGACAACGTTATAGTATACAACCGTTAACACTAGCACTGCTGAAACCAACCCGAGAGAGAACAGCTTGTTATTCATTTTTGTCACAAAAAATAGGGTTTATTTTGCGAGAGAAATAGCTCCCCATTGTAGCATAGATATTTCAGTCAATTAGATGGTTTGGGGTATATAACCCACGGCATCAAGGTTGCAGGTGCTGATTTTATTTTGATAAACATGACCAAAGAAGGGCTGTTAGCAAGTGCATGAGATTCTGACATTAGCCGTTAATTAGTT
>NZ_QURE01000049.1:1088-8910 GCF_009898475.1 Nitrososphaera sp. AFS
TGAAACTAACCATAATTAATATATCTACCTGTATCCAATAGATATAGAGATAAAAAATGAGTGATGAAATACCAAATATACATATGCTCATATCACCAAAGGATGATCAAGGCAAGATGGTTGATGAATGTATTGAATTACCTTTGGTTGTTGAAGGAAAGTCAGAGGAAGAACTTGAACAAAAAATGCATAGTATTGCAGAAGGTTTCTTTGAAGTATTCCCTGAAAGAAAACAAGAAGTTTTCAATAAAGTAGTAACTATTCCAGCAAAATTTTAATTCTTATTGTACTATCATAACTGGTGGCAACTAAAGTCTTTTTTAGAAATAATGGGTTTTAAGCAAGTCCCTAATTTCAAATACCAGGAAAATTTTCTCTATTTTAAAAACCCTGAAACAAAGAAGGAGCTAGGCTATGAGAAATCTGATGAGATCACAGTAAGGGCTATGACAAAACTAGCCAAGATTGGATTTACCTATGAATTCTTTACTGCAGTCTTTTACAGTAAACAAAGCAACACCCCTTCAGCCTAAGATGTGAATCCTCTTAATTAGTATTCCCCAGGAAGTAGTTAATAAATATCTTGTACCTGCAGATTACTGTAAGCCAAAGATAGAGATACGAAACTATTTTTTGAAATGGAATGTTGAATCCTATGGTGTACCTCAAAAGGAAATAAATGAATTAAAGAAATTTATAACTAATGCAATTCCTTTTTTTGATACTATTTATGAATTGCTGAATAGCTTTGAGAAAGCCAAATACAAAGATAGATATCGTTTACGCCAACAGTTGTCTCCAACATTAAATATCTCCAGTGTGAGCAAACACACTAGTCATAGTAACGTGATCAGGTATGAATTACATATGCATCCTGACGGATCTACATTTATCGACAGAATTGAAGGTGTCCAACCGATAAGAGCAATAAGAACAACTGAACTTGACAATTATGCAGAGCTGACGGAGGCAGATATACAAAAATATCAAGTTAGACCCATATTTTATCTAAAATGGACACTTGGTGAACTATTATTTAATCGCCAGGGTAAATTAGCTAGCAGTGGCAGAGCATAACAGTGCTGGGTTACTAGACTGGGAATTACAGAAGATGATGCAAAAATATTCCTCAGTAGATTGTTGAGTTGTTTTTTCTCTAATCAATTGTGACTTTGGGATATTCGTCCGTCACGTATCTGTCTCAGTAGCATCTACCATTCATTTTCCTTCTTTTTCCAGGGGTAAAAAATTAGTATTGTTTACAGTACCTATGTGGCCGAGTATTTATTGCACAACCCGGTTTCTGAGGAAATAACAGTAGAGCCTAAAAACAGCTGGTAATTTGCTAGTATCGGTAGGCTGTAAAGTGGTAACAAACACGATAGATTTCGCCTACTTGTTTTCAGGAGGAATTCTGTTCGATCTCTATCGTCTTTGTCGATAATAGGGCCATTAAGTAATAAGCAGATTATCCTCCTTTTCAATTGTTTTAGTCCACATTGCCTCTGATCCCAGGGGACAGCTTTAACGAAGGTTGCAAATTAGCCTTGGGAATATATTCTCACTTAGCTAACCATGGATCTTGGAAACAGTGAAGCAAGGAAGGTCCAGTACCAGTTTGGTTAAGTTTCAAATTTGGCCTTCAAAGCACAATATTTAAGAATGCTACGCCACTATGCAAAAACAAAAAAGTGATTGCAATAGTGGCGGCCATGGGATTACTCTTATCTATAATTGCACTGAAGAAGCCGTTCTCACTGAACTCATCCGCACAAGTCTCTAATAGTGGTAGCACGAATGCCGGAATAAGCAAAGCTAGCGGGATATCATATGGAACAGGTAGATTGTCTTACGAGTCGGAGGGCAATCGTTTGTCTGTTAAACTAGAGGATCGTCTTCTAGCTTATATAGCTGCAGCCGCGACTATTGCAGGAGGGGTCTTACATCTAATGATGATTGGACCGCTTTTGAAACCCGCTAATTTTCCAATGCAACTGCTTCTGTATACTGACATCCTATTTATCGTGGCAGGACTTGCCCAGATATTTTGGGCATTACCAATGATCAAGGGTTGGGGTCTACGCTGGTATTATGTCGGCATATTGGGAACAGCAGCCTTAAGTATATCATTAATATTTACCAGACTTCCAAATGAAATAACCAGTTCGGCACTAGTTGACACAAATCCGATGGCTTTGTTAACTGAGATATCACAATTTCTATATATAGGAGCTACGACCATAATTGCTAGAAGAGCTTATCTCCGACAAAAAGAAAAAATGCGATCAGTACGTTTGGACCGAGGCAATTAAAAGTGATAAAGATCAGACAAATTAAGCATATTAGCAAGTAAATGAAAGCTGTTATTAAGATGAGAACAAAGAGCCGAAATGCCTTGCTCTTTCATTATCCTTCTTCTTCTAAAGACAAATTTACCTGGTGTTTACCCGATATTGGTCATTTAATACCCTCGGAAACATGTGTCCGAGAAGCCTACATGACGCTAACAAAACTAGCCTAAAAGCAGAGGCATTACTATTACAGGGCGAATCACATACACACTATATTCTAGATATTCTTTGTGAGTGGCTTGCTAGCAATGATTAATAGACAGATGTGATTGAATTCATGGAAAGTGTGACTATATGAGATGCGAGAACTCTCTCATGGATCAGATCCTAGACGCCTACAAACCAATGTGGTCCCTAAATCACGCTATTTCTCTAATGGGTTGGGACTTTGAGACTTATATGCCTAGGAAAGGCACGGAAGAAAGAGGAGTGGCGGATTCTCAACTCCACATGATGTATAAGGATCTTCTGCTAAACCAAGATTTTGCAGGTCTTGTCGAGTCAGCGAAGAAACTTGAGAACCTTAACGATTTAGAGAAAGGCATTATACGAGTACTCAGCAGGGAAATAACGAAGCAGATCAAGATACCCAAAGAGTTGACTGAAACAGAATCCCTGGAAAGAATAAGGGGCAATATGGTGTGGAGGGGGGCGAGAGAAAAATCTGATTTCATGATGTACGAACCCCATCTGAAGAAAATGATAGAAATAAAGAAGCAAATCGCTGAGAAGATAGGTTATGAAAAACATCCATACGATGCGCTCTTGGATAACTTCGAAGAAGAGCTTACGGTAAATGATCTGGATAAAGTATTCGGTGCGTTGACTTCGCGTATTCAGAAGATATTGAAAAAACTCGTAGATTCAGGCAGCCCGTTTTGCAGAGAGAGCAAACTTGCAAAATCAAAGTATGATATTCAAAAAGTTGACAGGCTCAATCATGACATTTTGAACCTCTTGCAATACGACATGGAACGCTTCAGGATGGATGTATCTACTCATCCTTTCACTGAGACTATGGGCCTTAACGACGTAAGGATAACTACTCGGTATGAGGGGACAGATTTCAAAAAGTCGATATCTAGTACTATTCATGAAGCTGGTCATGCCTTGTATAATCTGCAATGCGATCAGTCATTGTCTTTTACTCCTCTTGAAGGCGGATCTTCACTTGCGCTTCATGAATCTCAGTCAAGATTCTGGGAGAATATTGTGGGCAGGAGCCTGCCTTTTGTTCACCTGATAGCTCACCTGATTAGAAGGCAGGTAAGTTTCGCAAACCAAGCGACAGATGACGAGTTGTATCTTTATTTCAATAATATCAAGGCTGATTTTATCCGAGTTGACGCAGACGAAGTCACATACAATCTGCATATAGCAATAAGATATGAAATAGAGAAAAAAATTTTTGGAGATGAGCTCAGCGTCTCTGAGATTCCTCAATTCTGGAACGATAGAATGGAGCAACTACTTGGAGTGAGACCAACTAAGGATTCACAGGGAGTGCTCCAAGATACTCATTGGAGTAGTGGCCTTTTTGGCTATTTCCCAA
This sequence comes from Nitrososphaera sp. AFS, assembly GCF_009898475.1. Classification (GTDB taxonomy): domain Archaea; phylum Thermoproteota; class Nitrososphaeria; order Nitrososphaerales; family Nitrososphaeraceae; genus Nitrosopolaris. The sequence goes on from NZ_QURE01000049.1 coordinate 4,992, forward strand.
CTTACACTTTGGGAAACTTGGTTTCAGCGATCATGGCTTCAAAGATGCGCAAAGACCTTGAGGAGTACGACGAAGACATCAAGGGCGGCAATTTCAAGCCTATAAGAGAATGGTTAAAATTAAAAATACATCAACATGGATCAGTCTATGCTCCCAAAATACTTCTTAATAATACCTTCAATGAAGGCTATAATCCGGATTACTTTGTGGCTTACATAGAGACTAAATACCTTGGGTCCTGAGCCCTGCCTTTTTGATTAGAAAAATATTCTAATTCTTTTCCATATCCATATTCCAATTCTTATATATCATTGACTTCTTTTGCTAAAAGTATAGCACTTTGCAGATGACTAGACCAGGCATGAATCCAAAGGCTGCTTCCAAGGTCAATGAAATTGCTTTAAAATGAGGTCAACACCATGTCAGAGAGGGCCATGTGGTCTTGGAGAATACTCTGCACTAGCCGGTCCCCACGCTCCCTTTAATTGAATTTTTGTCACTTTTAAAATACAACCTGAACCGTGTTTTGTGTTTTCAGCATCCTTCATCACAAGCCAGTGATCATGCCTGTAGAACAAAATTGGCAGTCTGACGTCTGGATTAATCTTGTATAATGACCTCTTTTCCGAGCATTCAAATTAACCGCTATATTTAGGCTTGTTGAGTCAAAACGGTACAATATACTTCAGTGATTCAGGATTTTCAATAGTCGACAAATCTTGGCTTCCAATTTTTTCTCTCAACACTTTTGCTTTAATTATTCGCCTAACAAGCTTTCCAGTTCTTGTCCTGGGCAAATCCTCTACGAATATGATATTTTTTGGACAAGCAAATCTCCCAACCGAATCTTCAACTATTTTCACTATTTCATTCTTTAAAACTTTGATTTTGGGTTTGCAAAACGATTTCTTTAGGACAACGTATGCAGTTACGTATTCTCCTTTTATTTTATCTGGTATTCCAATCACTGCAACTTCTGAAACCGCACTATGAGAGGTAATGGCACATTCTATTTCGGTAGATTCTATTCTATGCCCTGAAGTCTTGATTATGTCGTCTGCTCTGCCTAAAATATACCATAGGCCATCAGCAGGATCGACGAAAACAATATCACCATGATACCATACTTCATTGCCATATTTTGACCAATATGTCTCAATGAATCTATTCCAGTTTTCGAGTATTCCCCTGCTCATGGAAGGCCATGGCCTTCTAACGATAAGGAAACCACGGCGAGTGCGCCTGCCTGCGTTATCTAAAACATCTACATCAAATCCAGGTACAGGAAATCCCACTGTGCATGGTTTAAGCGAGATTATTGGAGAGGCACTAAGTAGAGCTCCTCCGATCTCTGTACCTCCTGATAGGTTAATTATTGGACATCGTTTTTTCCCTATATTTTCAAAATACCATAACCATGCTTCTTTATTTATCGGTTCACCTGTAGTAGCTAGGATTCTCAACGTAGAAAAATCATAATTATCCAATGACGTTTTTTCCCTCATAAAATTTCTTATTGCTGTAGGGGCCATTCCAAAAATTGTGACCTTATATTTTTGAATTATTTTGCACCATGTGTCGACATCGGGATAATCTAAATGACCATCATAAACTAGAGCTGTTCCGCCTATCAGAGAGCTCCCATAAACTACACATGTCTGGCCGGTAATCCATCCGATATCGGCGTACCAAAATAATACATCCTGTGGTTTCATATCGATAAGGTAAGACGTCTGTTGACCAGACACAATCATATATCCTCCATGCACTTGAACCGTCCCTTTCGGTTTGCCTGTGGTGCCTGAAGTATAGAGTATGAATAGCGGATCTTCAGAATCCATGATCTCTGTATCGCATGATATTCCAAGGTAGTCTTTAATGAACTCACTGTAGGAGATTATTTCACGGCCATTGTAACTATCTGTCCTACCAACAGTGATTATCTTTAAAACGCTTGTTCCTTCTAAAGCTTTAGTCCACCTCTCTTTAAGATCTATATTTTGGGATTTTCGTTGCATTGTATCAGCCGTGATTAATATCTGTGCATTACAATCTCGGAGTCTTGAACATAGTGCTTGACCCCCAAAGCCAGAAAACACAGTAGCATGGACTGCTCCGATTTTTGAACAGGCGAACATTGAGAAAAATGCTTCTGGGATCATTGGCATATATATTCCAACGGTATCACCCTTTTTTACACCAGCATGCTTCAATGCAGTAGCCAGAGAATTTACTTCACTAGCTAACTGATCGTACGAGATTGTCTTACTGATTCCGCGTTCATTTTCGAAAATATATGCAATCTTGTCAGGATGATTTCTAGCATGTTTATCGACTGCATTGTAAACTATATTGCACTTGCCATTTAAGAACCACTTTGTTCTTGGAAATCCTTCAGAGGAATCAAAAACTTGAGTGTAGTGGTTATACCACTCAAAACCTAAATCTTCATTTACTGCGTTCCAATACCATGCTATGTTTTCAACAGATTTCTGTAAGAGCTGCTGATAAGTGGCAATCTGATGCTTTTTCATAAACTGCAAAATATTACTACCATTAATGTTATCACACTTTAATGATCCATGATCCATACCCATTCTATCAGTAGACAATACTATTTCCATCCGGTTTGCTTGTAATGGTATCAGCCAAAGCTTCTTTGTTAAAGCTTCCTGTTATACTTTCTACGATATTAATTAAAGCCAAAATAGATTTTTTTTGAGTGATCGGGATTGTCATAAGAGCGGGCATGATTGACAAACTGTTTGTTACCATGTCCCTTATATAGGGGAATTAATTCTCATATATCCAGAGGTGGGGATTGGTACGGAGTATGTCCTGGCAAAATATTTTGACATCGAGAGGTTTGTAATTCAAAAACAGCGAGGTTTGTGTCGTTATTGCGAAGAAGGATTCGTAAGGACAGATGTTGTGGTTAGTAGAGGGCGTCCTAGCAGGAAATACTATCACCAACAATGTGCAAATAAACTCAACATACTATAACGGAAATCACAATTCAGCGAATCTCGGGCTTTGGTCATTCCCAGCACCTCAAAACGAAATAAGTATAAAATTAAGCAAGGCTTGAGTATTGAAAACCCGACTTGGCCTACACCTCTACCAAGCCTGGACTCTCTTAACTTTGATTGCAATAACGACCGCCTAGTCCTCGTAGAACTACAATTTTCCCTTGCAGTTGATGCCTTTTAGAGTAATGATTTTTCTTATTTTGAGCTAATCTAGGATATAATACTAAGTATCAAATTGTTCATCTACAATTTCTGCACTAATCGCGATGGGCGTTATTTAACTTAAATTAATATCCTTGACTTATCTCATTTCTTGCTGTGCCAGGCTCTTTCATGCTCATCCCTCTTATTATTGGTATCAAATAGTAATTTGCAAAAATGGCATTTGATGTGTAATTTTGATTTGACAGGATATTTTTTACCATCTAAGGTTGTAACATAGAAGTATGATTTACTCTTCCTTGCTGGTGAAGTCTTTGTTTTTTCAGGTTTACTTTCAAACCGAACAAAAGGAAGTCCTGATCTGGGCTTGAATCCAGTTGCGACCTTGTGACTTTCTATCCATCTATTTAACATGAACTTCCAATCATATTCATATCCCTTAAAGAGTGTATCAGATTCTGCTATCAGCGTTGTGTACTCCTGCACCTCTGGATGAGTTCTCATTAGGAGTGGTAGTTCATTTTCGAACCTTAGTGCATACTTGGTTTTGGATTGATCCGTCCACAGTTGCAGTTTTCTTGTTTTCTTGTTTGGCTTGGGTTGGGGAACGCTAGTGTTGGTATGTATTCCCATTTCCCTCTCTGAATTTCTTATAAAGGATAATATTTAAGCTCTTTACCATAAAACGAGATTATTCATATTTCCAGAAATTCTTTGTAATTTTTAGA
>NZ_QURE01000049.1:8934-9807 GCF_009898475.1 Nitrososphaera sp. AFS
CAGTCCCCACGAGACCAAAGCTCTGTGACAACTATACGTTAGCAAGCTTGAAGATAGTCTTAACAAATGGCCTAAAATGCTAACAAATGGAGATGGTAAAGGTGTGTATTCATCTTTAATATATGTGGATAGTGGAATCCAATATGACCCGGGAGGTGAGGTATGTTCTGAAATCAAATCAGGAGGGCAGGAGGATTAGACACATAGCACAGCTATTACACATGCCCTTTACCGAATATATCGAATAATTAATAAACGCAGAAAATTGAAGAAGAAACTGCCGACTGCAGGGCGCATTTGCTACATAATCTCGAACAGTTGGTTTGATGGACTTTTGACCCGGTATTGAAAAACAGGGTTGTCAGGGCGAACGAATAAAACAACTGCTTTGTGTTGATAATGCATTTGATCGGACATTCGGATTCGCGCATAAACTGCTTGAATAACTTGATTGAGCCCACCAAAGAGTTTGCCCTAAACCAGGCTTTGCCATAAAACCAGTGCCACTAACATTCGATCCCGTCATCGTACCGCCAGAAAATTTCGATGCACTAGGTCGGAGCAGTCACACCGGTAGTACAGCACACTTTTATTCCGGAGACGCCAAGTTGGATTGGACCGCGTAATTGAATAAGAGGTTGTCACAATACTTTGTCATAAGGATGCTTTTTCATACAAGGGAATGGAAACAACGCTGCAAGGTTAGAATGGCCATTTGTAATATGGAATCTAAATCTTCAACTACGGTTTTCGTTTGCTGGCAAGTTGAATCGGTGACGATGCGGAAAGTTAATAGTATTTGTCTAAACCATGCCCCAGTATTTTCTATCAACCAAATATTGCAATTGAATCTCACTGGTTATTATTTTGTAA
>NZ_QURE01000049.1:9813-10631 GCF_009898475.1 Nitrososphaera sp. AFS
AATTGTCGGGAACACGTTTTCATATCCTTTTGGCCGAGTCATCATAAAGTAAAAAGTAATTCAGTCTGAAACTGCCTTATTTTTCGATCTACTAAGCATAAAACATTGTTGGTTATTGCAGCATAATGCTTATCTAAAAGGATGATGGTACGAAATTATGAACAACAAGTACTATCCAAGATTTGAAAAAAGATTGAGAATCTTTACAATGACAAGCATCATTGCACTATTTAGTCTGCTGGTTGTACCAAATAGCACAGGCGTTACATACGCACAGACTGCAAGTGGGCATATTACGGCCCTACTAACTCAACTGGGCATATTGAAAAGTGAAGTACAAGCTCAAAGCACTCAAATCTCTAAACTGTCAGCTGCATTACGTCTAGGAGCAGTACCGTCTATAGTTGTTGTTACAAAGGTGGGACCGTTGGTTACTGTTCCACCAGGAAAGGTTATGAGATCTAGTGTAGACTGTCCTGCTGGGAGCGTGGCTACGGAGGCCAGGGCACTGAATCTGGTGACCAAAGTCTACAATTCGTACAGTCATTGCCGCATATAGTAGAGGGTAATAATGGGCCAACTCCCATCGGCTGGATAGCAGATGAATTTAATCCTACGACAGATACCAATCAGGCGTTTTCTGTCATAGCTGTATGTGCAACTGTTCCATAAGGGAGTGTGAGTAGGTAGCAGCCAGGTGTGGATTTCCCCTCTTTTTTGGTCTGCTCAGTGGCATTGGCGTCGCTTCCATACTAGTACCAGAGAGGTCGACTTGTTACACCTATAACTATAACTGAAAATTGTTAGGAAATAAGATA
>NZ_QURE01000049.1:10638-10924 GCF_009898475.1 Nitrososphaera sp. AFS
ATCTTACGATTGTTTAAACTTGGAGCATCAAGGCGCACACTACAAGCAGCTTGTATGCTGAGAAATCAACGTGTTTAATCGTGCTAAAGTTGATCCATGAAATTGTGAATCTAGTTACGATTGATGTAGTGCTGGTCGAACAAGTTGGTCTATTATTCCTGACATACCTCCAGTGTCTCGTTTAATGCCCGTTTCAATGATTCAATTACCTGCTATAAATGATCATTTTCTGCCCGTTCCATTCTCTTAGCCATTTATACAATCTTGCTTTGCCTTTCCTCTCCGA
>NZ_QURE01000050.1:0-12295 GCF_009898475.1 Nitrososphaera sp. AFS
GATAACTCATTTTATCGTTTTGAGTATAATCACCGTATTTGTGTCAGAAACTCCGGCTGTCTTACGGACATCATCAATGCATTTGTTAATTTCTCCGATACTAGGAGCGGCAATAATTACCGCTATGTCATATTGACCTGTTATTTCATAAATTACCTGCACGCCGCTTAACTTTTTGAGTTCCGAAGAGACTGCTGCTGTGTCAGAATTCGATCCAACAGATATAAGCGTAATCGCACTTGTTTTGCCACTTATGCCTAGCTCAATCGTAAATTGTGTTATGAGGCCGCTTTTCATCATATTCTTCACTCTCCTCCTAACGGCAGACTCTGAGAGACCAATTTCATTAGCTATGTCCACAAAAGGTCGACGTGAGTTCATTTGTAAAACTCTAACTATCTTCTCATCAAACTGATCAAGCTCAGTGGACATTTCGCCTCTTCTCCTCTGCTGAAATTACCTTGTCAATTATATTGACAGCCTTAGCTACAGTAGCTTCGTCCATTACAAGTGGAGGAAGTAACCTAATGACATTTCGTCCTGAATACAACATCAATAAGCCTTCGTTGATCGCATCAAGTAATAAATCTCTAACATCAAACCGCATTTCGACACCAAGCATCATACCTAGACCCCGTACTTCCCTGATAATTCTATGTTTCTCTTGTAGTCTTAGTAGCTTCTCTTTAAAAATTGTGCCAATCTTGCCGGCTTTTTCAACTAGTTTATCCTCGGTTAATGACTCCAGAGTTGCTAGGCCAGCCGCACAGGCCAAAGGATTTCCTGAAAAAGTAGAAGAATGTTCTCCCATCTTTATGCAATCGATGATTTCGGGCTTCGTTAAAGTCAGCCCCATTGGAACTCCCCCGGCAATACCCTTTGCAATACACATCACATCTGGAACTGTATCCCAATTTTGCCCTGCCCACATTTTACCTGTCCTACCAAGCCCGCTTTGAATTTCATCGAATATTAAAACCAAGTGGTGTCGATTACAAATTTCCCTAACTTTTTCGATGAAGTCGTCAGGTGGGACTATGATACCAGTCTCTCCTTGTATTGGTTCCAAAATGACAGCCCCTATCTTATCGTCTATTGCCTCTTCCAACTTGGACGCCTGGCCATAAGGAACAAATTTTACTCCTTCTAGCAGAGGTTTAAAGGAGCTACGGTATTTATCGTTGTAGGTAACCGATAGAGCTCCAAAGGTCTTCCCATGATAAGCACCTTTCATTGCTATTATTCCATTCCTACCAGAGAACTTGCGCGAGAACTTTAAAGCCGCTTCGACTGCCTCCGCACCACTATTACTGAAGAAAACTCTTTCTATCCCAGGAGGAGTCAGGGAGAACAATTTTTTTAGAAAATTTAATCTCATCTCGTTGAAAAGGGACATATGACATACTATCAATTTATCTGCCTGTTCTTTAATAGCCCGTACGACACGCTCGTTGCAATGCCCCACAATCGCTACGCCATACCCCCCCATGCAATCAACATATTCTTTATTAGAGATATCCCAAACCTTCGCGCCTTTACCACGATCAATGTCAATTGGAAAACGTTGGTAAATATGAGATAGGTAAAGATCTTCACTCATTAATTTGCAATCACCGTGCAGTTGTCGTGTGCCATACTTCTCGAGAAAGGCCTCTCGACCCTGCCTGAAGAAATAATAGCTTCTTTGACTCCATTTTGTAGAGCTTCAATAGCTGCTAACACTTTTTTTTCCATACCGAAACCGATCCTAGGGAGAGCTAGTCTTGCCTCTTCAAGTGTCATGTTTCTTACCAATTTATCATCCAGACGGACACCATGTACGTCCGTAACGAATATCACTCTTTCAGCGTTTAAAGCACTTGCAATGTATGCCGCAGCCCTATCGCCATCGACGTTGAGGAAGTCGTACTCTTCGCTTATTGCTACTGGCGATATTACAGGCAGGTATCCCTTTTCCAACAATAAAATCATTAATGCGGGGTCAACAGATCTTATTTTTCCTGTGTAGCCACCTTCTATCATCATTTTTCTGCCGTTGCTATTCAATATAGCCAATTTTTTTTTCCTATCAGCTTGCAAAAAACCCCCATCTATTCCCGAAATCCCAACTGCTTTTACACCCTCCTTAAGCAACATCCTTACAATGCTCTTGTTAATCTTGCCCGCCATGACCATAGTGAATATTTCGGCTGTCTCTTTATCCGTGTATCTGCTCTTTATGCCACCAGGAGACACGACAAACTCTTGCTTTTTTCCGAGTTTATTAGCGTTGGTAGTAACCTCTTTTCCTCCGCCATGAACTATTACTAGTCTGCCCTGTTCTGAAATATTTTTTAAATCATAGATGGCTGTTTCATGTATTCCGTCAACTACACTTCCCCCAATCTTTAGTACGTTCATACAGGTGTCACAGGAGTAAGTTTAAGACCATCAGTCTCGTTAAAGCCTTGCATAACATTCATGTTCTGTATTGCGGAGCCAGCTGCTCCCTTCATTAAGTTGTCAGACGCAGACAGAGCAACTATTCTCTGATTATCTTGATCAATATCAAAGCCAATATCGCAGAAATTAGAGCCCACTACAAATTTGGGATCTGGGAATTTGTAGAAACCTTTGGTGTCGCGAATAAGTCGAATGAATGGTTCATTGTTGTAGCTATCTCTATACATCTTCCACAATTCCAGCTCCTGGATTGGCCTCTTGAAGAATAAGTGATTTGTGACAAGAATACCGCGGACCAGGTTTACGGCGTGGGGACTCATACTGACCTTAATTGGGTGCTTCGCAAGTATTCCTAGCTCTTGCTCTATTTCCCCTGTATGTCTATGCTTCGCGGGCTTATATGGTCTAATCACGCCATATCGCATAGCGTGGTGTGTTCCAGCGTTAGATTCTGAACCGGCTCCTGATGAGCCAATTTTGCTATCTACTACTATATGGTCGGTGTCGATGATACTATTTTCTATCAGAGGCTTTATTGCAAGAAGAGAGGTCACAGCCATGCAACCGGGGCAGGAGACAAGTCTGGCTCGTTGAATATCTGCCCTATGAAATTCTGGTATTCCATACACAGACTTTGTCAGTAAATCCGGGAAAGGATGTTCCCATCCGTACCATTTAACATAATCCTTAGGATTTTTTAAACGGAAATCTGCAGAGAGGTCTACTACTTTGAGTCCCCTTTCATACAAATCTTTCACAATCTCATTTGATTTCCCATGCGGAACTGAAGTAAAAACGAAATCACACACGCTTGTCACCTTTTCAATATCCATTGGTGAAAAAGTGGTGTTGATAAAACCCTTCAAGCTGGGATGTACACGCTGTACATACTCGCCTGCTCTTTGTCTAGAGACAATCATTTTTAATTCAGCTTTTGGGTGTGAAACTAGCAAGCGTAGTAACTCTCCCCCTACGTAACCTGAGGCGCCAATTACGCCAACTTTCACTTCAATAGTCTCCTATCTAAAACTAAACACATTGTTGTTTCGTAAATGTGTATTTCACCTAAACGGAGGATTTTCTATTGGTCAATTTATATTTGTTGTTCACGCTAGTCTATAGTACGTAGAAGAACTTGGTGTTGATCTACCTTTTTACCAAGGCTAGAGCGTAATCTATAATGGCTTCTGAAATGTCAGTATTTGAAACTTTAGAAGCCCCTCGAAATTCCACAGTATTGTTAACTTCGTGGACTAAGAATCCCTTTTTATTATCCTCCATCAGGTCAACACCTAAAATACCGCCTCCTACAGCTTTAGCTGCTCGCATAGCTATTTGTTCTAGCTCATTGGTGATTGGCGCGCTTTCAGATTTTCCTCCTCTAGATACATTGGTCCTCCATTCTCTTCCNGCAGCTACAAGCCTATCTCCTACCACTATACACCTCAGATCACGAGGCGGACGCTCTATCATCTCTTGGACATAATAAATCCTTCCTAGAGCATTATCATTTTCTGCTCTCATTTCAATTATCATGTTAGCGACCTCCTCATCTTTCAGTAGACAAACGCCTCTTCCCCATGAGCCGATCATTGGCTTCAATACAATTGGAAACCCAACTCTCTCAATGACTTCCATTGCAGCTTCAGGACTGAAGGCAAAGTAAGTTTTAGGGGTAGGAACATTATGTTTTGCTAGGGCTATGGAAGTCATTAGTTTATTTCCGCAGGTCTCACTCACTCTAAACTTGTTTATCACTGGCATTCCAAGAAATTCAAGACAGGCGGTTAAATACAGACCTCTAAAATGACTTACATTCCTCTGCAGTATTATATCGCCCAGCTCGAATTCTTGACGATCGCTGTTGGTAGAAATCGTAAGGGTTTTCGCGTCAGTCATCCTAGCTCTTATTCCCTTCTTCAAAGCAGTGTCGTAGATGGATCTCTCTTCAAAGCGAACTTTATCGTATAAGATACAAAGTTCTACCATCTATTGCCCCCAATCTTCTCCTACACTTTCAGCTGGTTTCAATTCGACGCTATTCTGTGTCTTTGAGGTAACTTCAAAATCCGAACCACAATCCTGACATGCCACAATTTCTCCAACCAGAATATCATCTGGAATATTGATCTCAGCTCCGCATTCCTGACATTCCTTCTTCACTTTTTTCCACCCCCTTTTTGATTGATATTTAGGCGCATAGCTGCATCTATAGTATTGGCAATAGAGGACTGTAAGCTCCATAGCTCCACAAATCCTTTTGCCGCGGTTTGATCAAAAGTAGAGTCTGAAGTATATGTTGCAAGACTGTTTCTATAGAGAGAATACTTTGATTCTCTACCAACAATACGAAGGGATCCTCTCTGCATTCTTAATCTAACCTTTCCGCTAACCTTTTTCTGGGTTGAATCTATAAACTTATCCAAATGAGACCGTAAAGGCTCTTTCCATAGTCCTGAATAAACTAACCAACTCCAATGTTCGTCAACTATACGCTTAAAGCGTAATTCGTTCGCAGTCAGGACCAATTTTTCCAGGTCTTTGTGAGCCTCGATCAGTACAACTGCGGCAGGCGCTTCGTATATCTCCCTGGATTTAATGCCAACCGCCCTATCTTCCATGTGATCCACAATGCCGACTCCCAAGGACCCTGCTTTGTCATTTATGAATTTTATTAACTCAATTATGTGCATAGGTTGGTTGTCTACACAGATTGGAATCCCTTGTTCAAATTCAATCTCCATATATTCAACCCGATCGTCGTCAAATCTCACTAATTCAAAGGCCTCCTGTGGTGGCTCGCAACCGGCATCCTCTATTCTGCCTCCTTCTATCGCTCTACCCCATATATTTTCGTCAATACTAAACTTCTTAGCTTCAAGATTTATTCGTATACCTTGCTCAGCAGCAAATTTTAATTCTAGGTCTCTACTCAAGTTCATATCCCTAATGGGGGATAGAATTGTCATTTGTGGATCAAGCGCTCTAATCGTGGCATCGAATCGAATCTGATCATTTCCCTTGCCAGTACAGCCATGGGCTACTATTCTAGCCCCATGGCTATGTGCAACGTCAACAAGTTTAGCCGAGATTAAAGGTCTCGCCAGGGCAGTAGCCAATGGGTATTTTTCTTCATACAGCCCATTTGACTTGATACTGGGCAATACATATTGTTGTACAAACTCTTCAGTACATTCTTCGAAAATATGCTTTACCACTCCCATTTTTAGAGCTCGATTTTCGATATCCGCGAAATTATCTTTTTGGCCGCAATCTACCGTCAGACTAATTACGTCAAGGTTATGATGAAGTTGAAGGTATCTGATACAGACTGAGGTATCTAAACCACCGGAGTAAGCCAGAACTACCTTCTCTTTTGACATCTATTACTCGCCTCGGAAATCCAACACTACATTTAAATTTTTGCCACGGTAGCCTCCATCAAAGAATATCGGATAAAGACGGGAGATTTGAAGGATATCTCTTAGTATTTCGTTCCTATTCTGCAGCGATTTCAAGAGTTGTAGTACAAAATCTGACATGCCACTGAAAAGAGGAATATCATGGCTTGGATAACAATTGATTTAAGAATGTCACATTGCTGAATCCTACTTGTCCAACATCCCTTCATTTACTTATAAGTAGTATTATTTCGTATTCATTCACCTTTGTCTTTTATTTATAAAGTGTGCTCCAAGCACATGAGTTATGCTCTTATACATTGAGCGAATTTCAATTTATTGTTCTACTCCCAAGGTCTATTATTTTATAAACATCGTACGAGTCTCTGTCTTAGATTGCCGCTGCAGCAGTTAATACATGGATGTGCCCTGATTCCCTTTAGTTTGGTCAATAAAGGCAGATACACGCGTTATAATATTGAGGAGGTAAAGCGAAGAATTGTACGCGCCTTACACGAAAATTCAGGTGGACTATCGGGAGTTGAAATTGCATCAATCACCGGTATAAGCAGAATGACAATCACCAAATATTTGAATATTTTCGCAACCTTGAGACTAATTAAACCAAAAAAAATTGGATCTGTGAATGTATGGTTCATAGAACCAGGCACTGACGATTATGATCGTTCAGCCAATGTCTTCGAAATACAGCGGAGATTCATGGAGGCCATCTCACTGTGTGACGGGGACCACGCTCGAAATATTTTAGTTAACGTGATCAATTCGAAAGTTGACCATCTAAGAGTTCTTAGTGATGTAATAGCTCCAACCGTAAATACATTTAATGAATTATACAATAGAGGTCGTTTGGGCAAAACCGAACGACTCCATTTGGTGAGCTTGATAACTGAAATTCTCGATTATTTAAAATACACTGTCGCACCGGCCAAGAACAAGATTGGTATTTTTTCACTCTTCGTTGCAGCATCAGAGGACTATATTTTCTTTGCCAAGATTGGAGCTCTCGCCTTTCAGATGTTGGGTTTTAAAGTATTATATCTCGGAAACATCGAACAGCATATCGATCCATTTTTTGATATTGATTTTCAAAGGTATATGCAGAAACTTTGGGGGATCAGAGGAGGGCTTCTGATTACATGCATATGTTCTTCAGGAGAAGGATCACTTCAGTTTTTGTATTCGGTTATCAAAGCCCTCAAGCCTAAAGCAGGTATGGAGATTAAAATAGTGTTATTTACACCTAACAGCATTAGAAATGTTGTTGACAAGCTTGGAAGCGATTATGTTGCCAATGATCTATCATCACTGATTGAATGGGCTAAAAGCATTAACAGATAAGGCTATGTCGAGGCATGGGCTAAGCCAATGTATCTGATAACTGCTGTTACGTTTGATTTCTTTAGTCAATATTGGTGGTATGTCGAATAACTAGAATACGAAATATTGTACCTGCGTGCTGAATTTACCGATACGCAGATGTGGGCGTAGAAGTAATCATTAGCTATGTTGTTCCAAACTACAGATGCCATATATTCACCAAAGGGTCCGGTTTATTGAGGAAAAAGCAGATTCAGCTATATCCACCTCATATTGTATCCATGCTTCTTCTTCCATCGCTTCATGTCTCTCAGCTGTTCTAATGCAACCAATCTCCGTGATATACACCCATTAGCGTCTGTTGACGAGTTCTTAGCTACCTTGATAATATGTTTATCTATACCGATTCGATCCAGATACCGGCTGCCAATCATACTAATGGCTTCAGTATTGTGCCGTCAGAAACATCTTCTTTCTTAATATTCATTGAGACTATATGTTTTGTTCTTATGTCAACTGCCAAGAGTATCTTGACAAAGCCTCTCCTCCTTCTATTCCATTTATTGCGTATCAATCCATTCTTAGCGACCGGTCAACTTCCTTTGTTCCAGTGGAATCTACTCCTTGCTATAGTTATGACGTCTTTTGATTTACCACTTGGGTTCAGTTCTTGTACCTTTACTCGTGCTACTCTTCACCACCCGTCGTGTGATCTGGTACTTCTCCTATCAGTTCCTTCGCGTGACCAGACACCTTTACAAACGCTTCGAGCTGTAGGTATGGTAGGAGGTACGCATGTATAGTGACAAGCAGCAATATCAAGGAGTTCAAATAGAGATATTTTACCCGTACCTCTTAGAATGAGTCAACAAATGAAAGCTGAATAATTTTAAATTAGGGAGCGACCTAAACTGAGAATTTCAACTATTGCTGATACAATTTATGGCTAATAGTCTAGAATGGATCTCAAATTTGAAGGTATAATTCTGCATCAAAAATCCTCAACTAAACCAAGATTTTCGATCTTTGAATATATGGAATTTATCTGGGATTGAATTTCCAGCTTATCAATATCGTCTCCTGCCGCATCCTTCTTTTCGAAGAGCTCTCTGGCCTGCTCATGCAGTCCATTTCTGAGGTCTCGGATCGTGTGAACCATTTGTTATGTGAACGATAAAAAAATTAAATAGTATCGAATGTGAATATATTTTGTTCGACTAGACAAATTTAAGTTAGAGAGGAGTTTTCAATTGTCTGACCCTATGTGCAAGGGGCACATCCTAAATGGTTTACAATAAAGTTGATCATTTAGTTATATAATCATTATCACTTCATAAATATAGAAAGCCTAGCATTCTACCCATGTGTTGGGATTAAATTTTTTAAATCTTAGAAAATCCGATCAGAATGCATCGAATGAAGATTAGCATTGGTGACTTGATACAAAGGTATTGAAAGCAGAAGATGACATAGATCTTATCTCATTGTACAAGCATGCAATGGAGAGACGAAAACTACAGAGTGTTAGTCACTCTGCATGGGGAAGAATGTCTTAACATTTACTACGAGTGACTCGAACGTGCGAGGTGTGGAAAACAATATACAGGATCCAAGACGCAGGCCGTTTGACGCAGTTATATTAGACAATAAATTGCCGAAAATAAACGGGCTGGAAGTTGCGAGGAAATTTGGCAGTTAACCCATCTCAGAGAATAACCTTCGCTTCCGCATTCATGGAGGATGACGGTATTATGAAATCAACAAGAAATTTGAGACATTTCGAAATAATGCAGAAACCCTTCCGATTGACTGAACTTGTCGACACGCTAGAGTTCAGAGAAATTTATTTGGCACTTAAAAAACATAAGGTGGACATTGATGTAATTAGGGCCTGTAAATCCAACACATGGCCAGATCAAGGACTTGTTGAATAGGCTAGGAATTGTTAAGTGCACTAGATCTCACAATATCTGATAATACATGAAGCTAAAATTATCTAATTCAACTTCAAGAAGGAGATGCCACAGCGCCTATCGTAACTAAATAAAGTGAGGTCATCAGATACAGAAACCATAGGCTCCCATTTATCATCCCTGCTTTGGCTAATTCTTATTTGAGAGTAGAACATAAACGGACCGATTGGTCAAAATCCACATCCCAAGATTAAAATCGCATAGATTCGATATGGTTATTGGTAGCCTTGAAACAGGAACTTTTCGTTGAAGGTAGGATAAGCACAAAGAACTCCAATTGACTTCCCGCTTCATAACGGGACACAATAGGCATCTTAAAGTTCTATGAGCCAATTAATGGATTGGTGGGACAATCGCTCATGTTTCAGGTTCGAATTTCAAATTTTAAGGTATGAAAATTATCCTGGACACAAATTAGTTAATACAGAATTATTCGGATATATGAATACAATTACTTCATTGCACAAACTAGCTGGAAAGGAAAAGTAAGCAACTAACAGATGCTTGGACTGCAAGGTGTAGAGCACTAAAGTCTACCATTTTGAGATCAGAAAAGATGATTGTTTAGAGATATCTTACCTATCCACTTTTGATATATTTCAGTTTTTAGAGCAGCGCCTAACGTATCGGTTAATTAACGGTAGAGGTCTAATGCCGTTACTATATTTACCAATATTTTGCCTTAATGGTTTCTATGACCCGCTCATGGTCTGGACCCTTCTTTCTAGCGAATCGCTCCATCGCGCTCAACGGCACTCCGCCCAATGACCTTGCAAGTGCAGCAAAAAATAGATTCTTTATTGGATTGTCGCGACCCACCTTACGCATGAACTTCTGTATCCCATGTTTAAAGTTATGCTGCCATGTCTTATACATTACTCCGAGCTTTGGAGGGTCCATTGTATTTCCTATGTCAAAAAATTCTGATTTCTCTAAGAGACCTATAGGAACAAATGTAAGAGGAGTCACTGTGAACTTTGAATCTGGTTGTTCGGTTTCAAGTTCATGGATTAATTTGATTGTCTCCCAGCTGTCTTCAGGGGTTTCATCGTTATTCAAGCCCATTATGATGGTAAAGGCTGGCACCCAATAGTTCTCGTTGAGAGTCTTTACAGCGGTTTTGACAACCCAATGCCATTCAGTAGGTTGATATGGAGCAAGCTTTCTGTCAGCGTACTTCCCTATCAACCTAGTGCTACCAGTTTCGAATCCACACTGTATACCAATGTGATTCGTTGAGCTTGCTTTAATGATTTTGGAAATGTTTGGAAGTAGTTTTTCATCAGCAATCGCTCCTGCCAAAGTGCCGTGTGTTGGGTTCGTGTGTTCAACACCTGTTGCCATAATACCCTTGAACAATTCTTCTATGGCCTCTCTATTGGGTTGCATGTTTTTGGTAGTTCTGGGATTTAATCCATAGACAAATATATCATCGCTATGGACCCATGCGTTCTTCAATCCGCCAAATTTCATATTCACTTCGATTTCTTTCTGCACCTTCTCTACTGGATAGTATCTAAGTGGTCTCAAAGTCACATCACAGAACTTACATCCTCGGCCGCATCCTCGCATTACCTCCACTTGGCCGTGCATGCTTGGACTTATGATGTTAGGAATCTCATCAATTGTGGGCTGGTCCCAACAATGTATGAATCTACCATGATATTGTTTTCCATTCTTAAGAAATTCCTTAATTTCAACTTTGAATTCTGTCCTCTTAAAAGGATTGGAAACATCCATTTCTCCATTAATAAGGGCGTCGAAAAATTTACCTCCGTTTCCGTCAATTTCTGGCCCAATTCCACCTAGATCACCTTCCACTATTCCATATAGTCCATACTCCTCGATCTTTGCGGGGTCATAGTTGTACTGCCAGGTTCCAGAGGCGCCGGCTATAATTTTGGCATTGCTACCGGTTCTACGCTTTGCGGCTAATATTCTCTTATGTAAATGTCTACTATAGTATTCATCATAAGACATCTGCTTCCTACCGTAAGTAAAAGTCATAGTAACAGGTCCCATGCCTAACGGGTCCATTTCGTAAGTTCCCACTACTTCAGTTTCAGGCCCGATAAACTTTTCAATATGATCTGGATGGGCTACTACTACTTGATCTCTTGGATATCCGTCTCTTACTAAGGCTGCTTCGACCTTTCTGAGGCCGTATGGTGCGTAGTTAGCTAGACCATTTGTATGTTCTATAGGATTACAGATGAAGTCAAAAAGTAGTTTCGGAGTGACTTGTTGACCCAAGACTCGATACCAAAACGTACTATGATTTCTTTGCAGATCAAGGGCCGGTGCGCAACCAAAAAATGATGCGAGAGAGATTCCCCTATAAGGTGACATGAGGGTACGGTCTGCACTTAGCACTATTTTTGGGTATTTCATAATATTTTCCTACTTCTTTAAATCCTCTGATGTCCTTCATATAATTATACCGATAACATTTTAAATTCGACGGCAACGGCACTAGTAAATCGAGACTAATCCGATTTCTCTAGAATTCGTATAAACAACTCGTTCTGTAAACTCTCTGGACCCGCCCAGATGTCGCCGTGATACTTTGCAACTTTGGGAATTATTATGGTCATTCAGATGTTTTGAATTTCGTGTTCTCGATGCTAAATAGTTGAGAATAAATAAAATCCAAGTGGATGTGAAGGTTTGATCCGAAGAATATATGTTGAGTCTAATAAAGGTGTTCATAAGAGTGTTTAAATACACCATGTAGGGCATTTGACAGAGCAAGCATTAGGAAACTTTGGTGAAGTCAACATCAATCAAGTGTTTCCGGATCCTAAGTTTTAAAAATATGTAAACATGTGGTATATGGATGCAAAATGAGGGTTACATCAATTGCTTGTCACGAACTCACGAACTATGCATAGAATTTACTTAGGATTAGGCCCGCATCCATTGAAGTACATAAAGAAAATGCCTGCACAAGCATTCACATGAACCCTTAGACTCTCGTTGGTCGAATGCATATGCATATTGGAATTATCGACGACCCACAAACGTATCAAACATGCCAATACTACAAATTGTCACGTGCTGTATACTCGCTCTATATATTTCCAGAACTAAAATTGCATCATTTGATGTCTGAACTGCAATCAAATTTTCTAAGGATAGCAG
>NZ_QURE01000050.1:12300-14630 GCF_009898475.1 Nitrososphaera sp. AFS
AGAATCTCGCGAAAGATGGGCGTCAGCTCACTACAACTGTTATAAGACAATTTTATACATCGAAGGTGATGGGTAAAACAATTTTTTAGAATCAAATGATTCAAGACGA
Source organism: Nitrososphaera sp. AFS (assembly GCF_009898475.1). Lineage (GTDB taxonomy): Archaea > Thermoproteota > Nitrososphaeria > Nitrososphaerales > Nitrososphaeraceae > Nitrosopolaris. Next base: position 12,410 of record NZ_QURE01000050.1, read on the forward strand.
AACGCAGATCATAACCTCCTTCACCGTAACTTGTTCCTGCGATTCAAAGGCAATAAGCTTAAGGGATTATCACTACCGTTCTCTACGTCTAAAGTCTAGCTCTACGCCACGCTTGTCATCATAATTAAACGTAAATGATTCTGTAGACAATATTGGGAAGCTGGAGATCAAGTCACTGGAACAAATTGGACAATCGTTTGGCAGCGAAAATCTTGACTTATCTAGAAATGTTGCACACCAGCGACACTCCTCACAAAGAAAGAATACTGGAGCTTGGGGGCTCGGTGCTCTACCATTAATGGCTGATTCTACATAATTGTTAGCGGAAACCTTGTTCGTCAATTTAAGCTAAGAACGGGGTTTACTTCATATAAATAGTATTCCTGGCTCCTCTTCTTAAGCTGTGGAGGAAAAGTCGTGGTTGTAGGCCCTAGTTATTGGGTCGCATGGTAAATGAGATGATATGGCAATTAATAGAGAGAAAAGAAAGTTAGCATATTAGTTAATCTTGCCACAAAATATAGAATTTTCTTTGCTATTAAGTAATATATGTGTCTACATAACAATCAACTGGACGTTATCCATGTTCCTAGTAGCTTGAAATTTTTTCGCCATCTCCTTAACTTCACGCGCATCTCCTTTTAATAGGAATATTTCGAGACACCTATCTCCGTTGATTTTACTATGAAGATGTGTGTTAATTAATTTGTCATACACATGACCCATTTCGGTAACCTCCTCATCAGAGGCTTCATCGTGAATGGCCAAGAACAACGCATGAAGCATACCACTGAGGTCTTCCCTTTTTTTTTCCTCTGAAAGCAGGTTTCGGATACCGGCCCTAACTATCTCAGACCGGCCTGAAAAGCCGTATGTCCGTTGCAACCTTTCCATGTCATCTAGAATCTTCTTATTGAGTGACACACTTACAATTGTCAAGTGAAGTAGATATTAATAAGTTGAATTTATATCTATGTATAGGAATTGTGTTTTGTGATAGCGGCAATAATACCAAGACAGAAGATTATGAGTAATAAACTTATTAACAGGTGACTAGGAATTTGGCTCGACAATTCGTAGGCTTCACATTTAGTATTATGATTCTATCAACGTAACTCCCTGCTGGTATTCACCGGAATAAGTTGGAGCTCTGATGTCATATAATTTTATGCCATCTCGATGGTAATCGCTCGTAACTTTTTGAATGTATAGATTGAAACAAAGCGGTTTAAGGAAAAATTGTTGACGCAAAATTAAATATTTGCTCCTTTATATCTATAGTGCCGTGTCGCGTAGAGGCAAAGTTGTTCTCGCTTTCGGAATTTTGGCAGGCTTTGGAGTAAGTGTGAGTCTTGTGATTATTGTACTAGGAGGTGGTTTCTCGGCCCCGTTCACTTCATTCCTCAGTCCCCCAAGTAATGCAGACTTATGGACAGTTGGTGAAAATATCCATCCAGGTACAGAATTCAGATATTCACTTACCGCACTTGGCGGCCACAATTCACCTTGGAGTAGTTTAGTAGGGCCCAGTTCTCTCATAAATGCGACTGTCACCGTGCATTTTGTCAGATCGGAAGGAAATCTCTGGAATGCCTCCTTTTCCATTGAAAACGGAACCACCAGCAAGTCAGGCACTATGTTCCTTTCAAAACAACAGCTTACTAATGCTAGTCCCGTATCCAGAGATTTCATACCTTTCTATCAACCAATTGAATCATCTCTTCTAGAGATTAGAGACATTGATTTAGACGGACCAAAATATTTAGTTATGGGGGCCGAATGGAATTCTCTTACAATCGGACCCATTGGATCGACAATTTCCGCAAAGATCCTTGATAAGGAAAAGGTTCAAACGCCAGCTGGCGCATTTACCGCATATGTGCTCGGCTACACTATCGGGACGAAGCCCAGCAAGATTTGGCTTTCTCATGGGCTTCCACTCCCAGTGAAGGCAGAAGTTTACAATGCCCAGAATGAGCTTCAGTATAAATTTACATTGATCAATAAGAGGATTTAGGTTGCTGAATTTGTTTGTGGTCCTAGTAATTATTAGAATGGATGTAACTTGACAACAAGTCGGGCCTCAACTCAATAATTTTATCGAAACGAGAACTGCAGAGTAGTTTGAGTTCTCAAAAATATATATTTCAGTAGACAGACTTCTTATTGGCATTTGAAGAGAATTTGTTGGATGGCTATGCCAGTCTTTATTATTGCATTA
>NZ_QURE01000051.1:0-10014 GCF_009898475.1 Nitrososphaera sp. AFS
AGGCTGTAAGTTGTGCAAAATGGATGATTAAGGTCGTGAAATACGGGATTAACCCGATATTAGGTAGGTACGGTTATCCTAAGCTTGCTGTAAAAATTGGCATGGACGTTGGAGAGAATGTGGTTGTTCAATATGCATATGATAAAAGCTCACAAATTGATTTGCTTGGATATACTATGAATGTATCAGCAAAGATAACTTCGCTTACAGGTGCAAATAAAATCTCAGTAGGAGAAAAAGTCTTTGAATTATTGCATCCGGAGGTGAGGGCAGATTTTCGTAGATTGGTACCCAGAAAGGGTGAATGGAGATATATTAATCGTGACAACGGCGAGCTCTATCAAGTCTACACCATGAAGTGAAAGTTAAGCCAGCAGGTTTGATGAATATTTGACACTATTTGTTTAACTTTATGCTATTGTGATGTCAGTCTCTTTAATTATAATCTGCAATAGATGGTAATTCGGATTCTGATTCTGAAGTTGTAGTAGGATTAATTGGATGAAAGCTAGAAGCATATTACTAGTTGCTCTAACAATAATTCTACTCCCCTGGACGTCTAGGAAAGAAAAAATTTTGAAATCGAGCTATTATAGGTTGCTGATGTACTCGGAGATTTTCGCCCTCTTTTCTCCTTGCTTACGGCTGAATCTATTACATTAAATTATCAGGGTCTTCAAGTTCTCTTTTCATAGTTAAAATAGATATCTACCTTGATCCGTTGAGGGTAACCTGACTTGATCCTGGCGATCTTATCACACTTCCTTGGATAGCATTGGGGATTAGGAATTGTTCAGCAAACAAGGTGTATTCTCATATATTGGTGCATACGATGGGTTGGCCAATAATTTCTTCTAACTTATCCACGGATTGATATGAATGTCCGGCTCATTTGAAGGCTCTTACCTTGGTATTTCAATATCCCCCATTACCACACCTTTCATCTGTTCCTTAGTCTCTTCGTATCCATCTTGAATCAGCTGTCTGATTGTAGTTTTCGAAAAGTCAAATGTCTTGTTAGAAATAGTATGGTTGTCATTCTTTCGTTCCAAACGAGCAACAAAATCAACATCTACTATACTCCGTAGCAAATCGTCATATTTTTCCTGCTTGCCAGTGGATAAAGAGGCCCCCCTAGTACTCTTGTTCAAAATCTCCTGTATTGCCTTTTTGTTAATACCATTCTTTTCGGCTAACGTTATGAGAGACTTTGCCAGTGTAGCAAGATCAGACATAAGAACTGCAACATTTTCATCAAATTCTGTTCTGTCATGGTATATAATGTCGTTCTTTCTATCTATAACTCCGTCATAGTCTGAAGGAAGGTATTCTTGCTTGATTGGATGAAGATTTATTATGCCGAATCTAAGCCTTGGTATATTTTCTTCTACTTTTCTCACCCTTCGCCAATACTGCTTATGAGCAAGGTACGTCTGCCTTAAGGGTGTATTAGCTAACAGGCCACCGTCCCAAAAAAAACGCACGCTGGTACTGCCGTTAGGTCGAGAATTAGGTTGTTTAGTATTTATTCCATCTCCGTATTTGCTCTGCCATACTGAGGACAAGGTGTTATTTTCTACATTTAATCTAGTATAGTCAAAGTTTACAGGAACAGAACAGCTAGCTAAAACAAAATCTGAATTTATGCCATCTTCATACCTTATTATGTGTTCAAATTCCTCATCATTCTGTGCGTCATTATCTGAAATACTAGACTTCATGATACCATACCTACCATATCCTGTCTTTCTTGTTCCATCTTCTTTCTCATAACTATCGAAAACAACAGGAGCTGCCTCCTGTATATCAACAGCAACTAGTAATAATCTTGGTTCCCCATTTTCGAAGTTCGTAGAAATAGGAAAGCTTTCTTTTAACGGCTTGTTGTCATAGATATACCAAGTATTTAATGGGTCAAAAAATCTATTATCTACTACAGGCCTCTTTGGTACAAATACTTTAGGAACTCCAGTGAGAATAAATTCCTTAGTACTAAAATATCTTCTAGCAGACTCCCCTGAAGCAATTCGTTTATCTAATCTGCGCCAACAATCCCAATAATTAGTGAAATGTGGCATATGATCAACCCATGATTGTGTAGAGAGGTATTCCCAAAACTCAACAAGCCTTTCACCTGAACCTTCCCATGTTTTATTTTCCTTTACATAGCTTACCAAAATTGCGGCATTTATTGCGCCAATCGATGTGCCAGCTATGATATGAAATATTGGTTCATCCCCCCTTCCTTCTTTTTTTAAATATTGTGAAAGTTCTTCATTGAAGCCCCAGCTTCGTAGGCACCAAGTGAGCCTCCAACTTGAAAAACTAAAGCTCTATGCACATCATATACCACTTTTTTATTATTAATTGTCATTCGATATATCCTCACACTTCCCTGTACTTATCGTTTTATCAAAAATACGCACAAATAATTATCCATACTAGTATAGATTGTAATATCTGGCCGAGGCTATTTGGAATCCAATCAGTGTTATAAATAGACTTCTTAATAGGATATGAACTTGATCAATTAGTCGATGTTGTTCCACGAAATTCCTCTCTATTTGTGCCTTCAATAATGAATACTGTAGAATCTTTGCCAAACTCAGCAATACTGTCCCGTATCGCAATATGTTTGTCAGGATATACTATGATTTGATGAAACGCGGTCCCTAAAATCTTCTATTCCTGTAACATTTTCCGCCTTGTTATGAATCAAATTTGTAAAGTCAGCTGTGGCAAACTTTCTATATTCCCGAGATTCTCTTTACTTAGAACCTTCTCAATGAATTCAACGGACCTTAGTTGGGAGGTATAGGAATGTCAGCGGTAACTCAATTCGGTTCTGAGAAAGCCCAAAAGTGTCAGTATAATAGGTAAGGCTTAAACCCCGACTGCTTTGCTATCTGGGAAGTAAGTAATGAGAACCCGGTAACTACCGTAGACCATATTTAGAGAACCCTTATACGGATTTCACGAATATCCGATCTGCCAAATGTACAACCAAACAATATCTTTGATAACAGCAACAATAATCCTAATTACAATTGCGTCATTACCCACATACAGTTACAAATCTGCAAACGCTCAGAGCAATATAACCGATCCAGTGGATCAGCAAGAAATATGACCAATACCACTACGGGTTGCATAGCAGGAGTTCAGAATATGACATCTTCCTAGATGTGCAATACATATTAGCAAATGAGATCCTACACATTTAGCTTGTACTATTATTCTTTGGGTTGGATTGTCTTTGCCCACCAAAGACAAGGCTCATCACTTGAATATTGCTGACAGTTCCGGCGCCAATTTCGTTATTCTTTGCAATTTCAATCCTTGTCTGAACGTTTTTGAAACATTAATGGCAAGTGAACCACGCCATGAACGTTGGAAGGCGGCTGCCGCATTTGCGTTCTGGTTTTTTCCTGTACATGACAAATATAATTTTGGAGGAGCAGATGAAAATGTCAAATAATCTCCTAGGATTTTGGATGTCGCTATAACGAAAGACACCCCAAAATTAGTGCGGTCATCCTATGTGATAGGATTAAGACGTCTCATTTCTGTATAAAATTGGAGCGGATAAAGTCTTTGATCTGGAGGAGTGAAGAAGTATGAAATTAAAGCCTCAAGATCAGGAGATTTAATGGGCCCAGTTTCGGTCAAGTAACGCAGAACTAGAAGTAAAAATAGAAGTTGTATGCCTAGATATTTTACTATCTCTAGAGGCAGGTGATATGCCTATTTGGTTTTTACGCCATACATCCGCATTACTTTCTTAAGTGGTAAGGGCCTAACCTTATCTCTTCCTTTTCCCTTGGATTTTCCTTTAGCTCTGCCTTTAGCAGCTCTGTTTGTTGCTCTTCTTACTCTTCTTATTCTTGACCTGACCAATTCTTTACATGAATAATATCTACCTGCTACTATGTGAGTTTTTCCTTAGAATTGATTGACTCGCAGACAGTTTGGCCAGCTAGACATAATGGGGCGGCTGGCGGAAAAGATACCAAGACGAAGGTCCTGCATAAGAATCCTAAAACGACTACAGGTCTGTTGTGTCTATTATGTCCATCTGTCGCCCAGAATTCTTGTTTCTATATAGCCACTTTCTGAATCAGTCCCATATCAGAATGTCTTAAGTACAGATGTCAGCGGACAGCAAATACTGAACAATGTGCGTTATGTATGACATAGTTGGCAACACTTCCTAAGAACATCCTTTGAACTCTACCCATACCGGTCGTGCCGATTATTATGACATCAAATTTGTTTGTCTTTGCATAATCGATTATTGCTTTCCCTACGGTATCAGATACCTGAACGACTTCCTTTTTTATACGAACCCCTTCTCTCTCTGCCAAGAGACCAACTTCATTTAATAATTCGTGGGCAGGTTTTGTCGCTCGCTCCTCTCTCTCTCTAATTCCTTTTCTTTATTTCTAGCGCCAGGAACACCATGTCCAGGATCAATAACATGGATGGCAACTATCTCTGCTGCCCGCGCTTTACCGAGAGAAAGCGCGTGCTCAATAATTTTTTCCTTATATTTAGATCTATCAACTGGTGCCAATATTTTTTTTGCTGTTACGCCCATGCTCTGATGATCCTCTGTCTATGAATTGGATCTTATAAACAATTTGACTATACAGAACATAATAATAATCTCACACACTGTTGACAAAGGCTTATTTGAATAGAAAAATACCAATAGGTGTGAACAGAGTGTGTGAAAATTATGTGGAACCTATATACGCAATACCTGTATTTCTAATTCCGACCGTCCCAATTTTGATCGTTGCAAATTTACATGAACCAGCTTCAGAGGCTTTGTTTTCTAGAATAGTATAATTACTCGGATTATGAATAAAGATTAGCTTGAGAGAATCTGATAAACATAAAGATGCGAGGCTATCTATTGATAATATCCAGTACTGGTTTCAGTCTCGCAATAATTTTTGGAAGCTTATCAGTGTCTCCTGTCTTATTCTGATTATTGTGCTACAAATTCTGGTAATTCTTCTAAATGCTGTTAATCCACACATTCGAGATGGTTTATACGCCGTTCTGGTGCCATTGCTCTTAATATATATAATAAGTATTTTTTGGCGTGGTTCGACGCCGACTATCCTAAGCCTAATCGGTGGAATATGCTTGTATACGGGCATGTTCTTTGTTTACGCTAACGCCGGATTTCAACACGAGCTACCATCACAAATAGCGAATAGACTAGGATATGGATTAAGGCACGAAGTTCCTCCCGCTGATACGGTAGCTGAATTCTATTTCCTGATGGGGATTATTGCACTCGTCATGTGTATGATAGTTTCGTTCAGACCGTCCACATTCAGGGCAAGGGGGTCAGCAATCTGGACGCCTTATCCTGTATGGGATAAAAATCGTGATACGTATGCTTCGTACGAGGCAGAACTTTTCAGATTAATTCCTGTACTGAATCTGCTATCATATAGAGAAGCACACATCGTTTCGAGGTACAAATATATCCAAGTCTCGATATTTGGGAAGATACACTTTGTTTCGCCTGACGATTGGGTTCCCCATGAGTCCATTGTAATAAGAGAAGAGAATTCAGGGCTCTTGTTGGGTATTCCAAAAGTTCCCGATGGTTTCAACGTTTGGTAGTATTTCTATTCTGTTAACTAAAGAAACGGCTTTTGCTTTAACTCACGCCATTTTCCTCGAGCCCACAAACCCCATTTTTGTTTGTCTTCTGATTGATAGTAACATTTTTCGTTGTGTGGACAATCGTTGCATCTTGGTGAAGGTTCAATCGTTGGGACGATATTGCTTTTCAACAAAGTGGTAAGAATACGAGCTCTTCTTTGAGTCTCTCTAAACAATTTTTCACTCTTTGGAAGTTGGAATTCTGCTTCATTTCCTTCACTGTCAAAGTAGACTATAACACCCTCTTCTTTACCGAACATGTACAAATAAGCATTCAGTTGGATAAAGTGTTGAGCGTATGGAGTTTCTGGCAACGCCTGAACTCTTCTAAATATCATCACAACATCTTCTTCTACGCGGTCTGCGCGTCCAATCAACTTAACATTCGACCCTGCCTCAATACTGCCTTCGACGGGTTTTTCTAGAACACTCATGGCTCCTTTCTCCATTAAAGCAGTTATCATCTGCTTATGCGTGTGTTCTGCGGGTTGTTTCCTATCCAGATAGGCATGTCTAAGACATCCACTGGCTTCATCGATACTTATGTTACTTTCATCGCCGATGCCAGGGTTCAGATCCGCAAAGACCTCTTCGATTACATCGTAAACATCTACCTTAGCCGGAGCATCACTTGCTGCCCTGTAATTATCGACCCCAATTTTTAATTTGTCCCTTACCTTGTGTATTATCTGCTCTTCCATATTTGGTAGATTAGTACCGGATCCTGATACAATGTTAAAAGGTTTTCTCAAAATCTGTTTAGTTTTTATGATAGTAATGGAACTTAAGCATTCCATAGTATGGCTTAAATCCATATGATGTATCGTTTAATAGCGTCGTTTAATAGATACTGGATTTGTTCAATGTTTTTTGCCCCTTTTTCTAGATTTCTTCTTAGCTTTCCACTTGTCAAATCCGTACCTAGTTGCGGCAAATACACCCAAGCTAAAGAAGAAACCACCTATAAACAAAAACAATAGCGAGCGAGCGTATAATCCCCATGCAAAGCCCAGCGCTGCACTAACGAATTCGAGTATTACAAATACTACCCATCTATCTACCAACGATGAAAGGCCGGTGTTGGTTCTATTAACTGTTTTCTCTTTAAGAAGGCTATAACTCACCTAGAGATGAAAAAACTTTCTTTTTGGCGAACCTGTTAAGAGGAACACTAAAGGACCAATCACAAGCCATATGAGATAATTTTGGCAGCACCAGATGAAACTGGCAACCTCATATTAAGGAGTCAAATAGTCTGTTCCAGAATTAAGTCACGAATTTACAAGACTCATTAGACCTCAAATTTCCAATTATTCCCATTCGATCCCTACTTCGCGAGGCCTTAGCTAAAAATATACTATAATTACAACTAAATCTTGGTCTATCAATATTATACATTTATCCACTCATCCTAGATGAGGATTACCGCATCGAAAATCTACGATACGGATTCGCTATACGCCCTCTCGCCTACCTGTGCAAGATCTAATCCTATTTCCTCTTCTCTAGGTGTGACCCTGACGCCCCCCGGCCAAACAAAGTCCATTGCTTTCCAAATTATGAATGTTATTCCGAAAGACCATGCTGCAGCAGCAGCTGCTCCTGTGGCATTTATAACAAACTGCATTGGATTACCAAAAAAGGCTCCATTGTGTCCAGCAGGATTTATTCTTGTCTCACTGAATGTTCCAGTCAACAATGCACCGACTACACCTCCCATGCCGTGTACAGGCCAGGTATCCAAAGCATCGTCGATTTTTTTCCTATTCTTCAATATTAAACAGTAGAAACACACAGTCGCACAAGCAAATCCTATAATGATTGAGGCATAAGTTCCTACGAATCCTGAAGCTGGAGTAATTGCTACAAGCCCGGCTACAGCCCCGGAACAAGCACCTATAGCACTTGTCTTACCAGTATGTGCCCAGCTCAGGAACAGCCACCACATTGCTGCTACTGCTGTAGCTATATTCGTATTCTGGAAAGCTTGAGTCGACAAGAAACCTGCTGCACCCGAGCTTCCTGGGTTAAACCCGAACCAACCGAACCACAATAATGTAGTACCCAATATTATCAGAGGTATGGAATGGGGTTCCATGGGGGCCTTACCGTAACCTAATCGCCTGCCTATGAACATTGCTGTTACTAATCCAGAAAATCCGGAGGTGATATGGATGACTGTTCCGCCTGCAAAGTCTTCAGCACCTAGTGCCGCTAGCCATCCTGAATGCGTACCCTGACTTCCCAATGACCAATTCCAATGTCCAGCGAAGTCATAAACAAATGTCGTCCACAATACAACATGGATCAAAAAAGCACTCATTTTAAGCCTATCAGCATATCCCGCTATTGCTAATGCAGGAGTGATGGCAGCGAACATCAGCTGGAACATGACGTATGCTAAATGTGGAATGCTAGGCGCATAAACATCTGCGGGGGCATTTGTAAAAACGTTGTTAAGGCCTACCCAATCAAAATTACCAATGAATCCTGAGCCAGTAGCATCTGGTCCGAACATTATCGAATATCCATAAACGACCCATTGTATACTGACTATAGCATATACCAAAAAGTTCTGTAATATGACTGTTAGCGCATTCTTCCTCCTAGTTAATCCTCCATAAAGGAATCCAACACCTCCAGGAGTCATTATCATGACGAAGGATGCAGCTGTGTACATGAAAGTAGTATCGCCGGGGTCGATACATGGACCATACGTCCCATTCCCAGGAGGTGTTAAAGCTTTATTACAGTGAAACTCAGGCGTTGTTGCCGGATTCGGAAGCTTACCGATCGGCCCAAACTGTCCCAGTACACTATGCTCACCTACAGCTATTAACCCAGATGCTCCGACTACAAGGCCGGTGATTATGAATAGAAATCTCCATTTGTGCTTTTCAAATGGTATTGACATCATATTCAGTGACATAAATTTGCTACAAGCAATAGTCCACTGGTATTAATTATAAAAGGTTTATTCTAATGCAAGGTACATTTTGTGATACTATGCTAATTTAACAACGGAACAGTCATTAAAATTATATATTAGTACGTTGGAGGGAGGAATTTCCGATACATAATCCTAAAATTTGTTTCCGAGTATCAATTTTGAGCACGTTAAAATACTCAACCTTCGTTCGTAAAGGCTCCCTCTCCTTGGCCAATTTGGATTCCTTGATTAACCTGAGTAGGGTATAGGAGCAGAGCAATACAGCAACGAGCCTGTCAAGGTAAATAAATCTAGCATATTTAGCCCCCTTGGCAATAAGTGGTACAGCTGAAATAGACGGCAACGTAGAAGGATGGGCCTTAAAACAATGACAAGAACAAGTAAGCGAAAAAACAGGCCAACTATTCAGTTTCATGATTTAGAGCCCTTATATTTTCAAGGCCGTGATTTAGACACAAAATAAGTTTTAAGGGAATCAAAAATGAAAGGATTGAGTTAAGGGGCTCAGAGCTGCCAATTAATAGGTAACGCTTAGATCATCAAAGTAGACCGTTGAATCCCCTTTGGTCCACAAACCTATCTGTCCTCCATTCATATAATTTGTATCATACCTTTGTATTAGGCGAACACCGTCCAAATAGCCTACTACGCCTGGCTCCCCACCAGCCCCGGCAACCTGTGCAACAATACTGTGCCACTGGCCAGCCGCTATGTAAGCAGTTGTATCCTGAGTACACAGAATAATGCCTGGCTGAGCTCTACACAATGAAAATTTATGATTTTTGGCATCAGCCTGCAAGACAAAGTAACGATCTGTGTCCTGGAATCGAATAACTAATCCTGCGACTGACTGCTTGCCAGATACAACCTTAAACTTAACCTCAGCTTGGAAATTACTATAGATCCCACCACTCTTGATTAACATATGATAATCTGAGCCTGATTCACCATTTGCTAGTCTGGCAAGTACGTTTGACTTCGAAGGTGCTGACGGATCAGTCTTGATGACCCAAATCCCCTTTGGATGAGGAGCACCTGTATCAATACGCACAAACGTCTTGTCAATTGAGCTATTTCCGTAAGAGTCGAAATTTAATACAATAGAATTTGCATACGGGTGCTGTTGATGTGCAAAGATCAAGGCCGCTGCTATCGCTGGTACTGCGATGATTGTAATGAGAATGTATCTTCTCTTTCTTCCACTATATCCCACTGTTGCTGGTGACAACCTACTCTCTTGCATTTGCAATTTGCTGGACCATAATAAGATTATATTGATTTCAATCTCAATTTAAAAGCCAAATAACTGCCTGGCATTATGAACATGCGAGAACTAATAGAGAAATGGCTTTGAAGAGGAATAAGGCCTGGTCTCAAAT
>NZ_QURE01000051.1:10019-26617 GCF_009898475.1 Nitrososphaera sp. AFS
ATACTCCATTCATCGAATGGAACTCTTTTGTCTATTAAAGAGTCTCCTTTATAGAAGATTGTATCGAATAATGTTGTATCGGTGGTATAATGGCTATGAAGACTATATGCGAAGATCGTGCCCTAGGTGGCCACTTGGTAATTGTAGCAAGAAGCTCTAAGTGCGCCTAAGCATTAAATTGCCTGGAAGCAAGTGAGCATAGCGGATCTTCTTCTAGAGGTAAGATTGCTAGATAAATGGAATCAATAGAAAATAATACCAGAATTATGTCAATAATTGTGGTACACGATTGAAACAAGCCGGTTTAGAGGACATCTATGGCAGGGAATAATGATTTGTAACTTTTTGGCTAACGTGACAAAATGTCTTTGCCACTAAGAACAAAAAGAATTTTTATTACCGCAATAGAAGACCATACTACTTTGGAAAAAGGTGCGGGAGGTTTTCCCAACCGGCTCTACGAAAATAAGGCTAATAATAGCAAAAATCCAATAATGCAAATTCCTAATGAGCTACTGCAATTTGTTCGCCGAGATACGTATTCGCTACTTGTTAAAGGAGATGCAGGGGCAGGAAAGACAACACTGTCCCTCACCATCCTTAGAGCCCTAAGAATAACAACCAATTTTTTCTATATTTCAACCAGGTTGTCCCCAAAACAACTTTTCATCTATTATCCTTGGCTGGGGAAATATATGAACATCGTGAATCAAGCCGAAATGGCACCACAAGCCTCAACTCAACGAACTAGCTATAACGCTCCAAGTTTCGAGGATGCGCGACTTGACGAACCTGAATCACTATTTGAGAGGATTACCAACCAATTAATGGATGTTAAGTCTCCTATAATCATAATCGATAGTTGGGATGCTGTTGCCTCATTTATGGACAAAGAAGCTCGCTTGAATAATGAGCGCGTATTACAGACCTGGCGTGAGCGCGCAGGCGCAAAGCTAATTTTCATTAGTGAAAATCCAAATGACACGACGCTAGATTTTTTGGTCGATGGAATTGTAAATTTGAGCCAGAATTTATACAGTGGAGCGAGGATCAGAGAATTGACTCTGACAAAATTGAGGGGAATAAGAATTAATAAATTTTGTTATATATTTAGCCTAAATAATGGGACTTTCAAAAGCTACGGTGTATCTGATCCGAGCGGATTTATGATCAATCGTCGGTCTATCGGTAATCAGCCTAATATTGCTAGTCCTAACGGAGTAAGACGAAACTTGCAGACATACAAGTCAGACCCAACCAAGCTAAATTACATCAGGAGTAGTTATAAAAACCTAGACGCAGCACTTGGTGGAGGCTTTCCTACGAAAAGCATCGTATTCCTCCATGCCCATCCAGAGGTGAGCATTAAGGTGTTATCCTTGTTTTTGGCATGCATAATCTCGAAAATGCTCGAAGACGGCAGTCCTGTAATAATCCATGATACTAGGGAAATTGATGCCGAACTAATCAGGGGCTACGTACAAACACACTCATCATCGGAAACCAAAACTGACATGTTAAGAATTTTTTCTCAATTTTTGCCTGATGAACCCCTGCAAGAGAAATCGGTACTACGCTCCCAAAAATCTAGAGAGACTCTAGGACTACCAGGATCAATAAGGAACGCGTTGGAGAAAACTAGGAGAAATTATCCTGACAGGCTACTGGTCAATATCCTAGGATTACGTGCTTGCCGCGACATCTGGGAATATGGAGAACAGAGTAACTCATTCGGCAGAAGGAATGACTTTGGCCAGGCAGACTTAACATTCATAATTGGTACCCAGGCTTTTAACGATGAGTCCAAGGTTTTCGACTTCGATATTCATCTTTATATTCAACATGTTAGAGGCACCTTAGTTATGCACTCTATTGTACCTGAAACTCATTCATACGCAATAGTGGTGGAGAGAGCTTTTGGGTACCCAATCGTCAAACTTGAACCCCTACTTTAAATAGCATTAGCATCAAAGGGAAAATATTGTCCATTTAAATCTTCGATGCCGACTGGGAGCATCTTTTGCATTTGGATGTAGAAAGAAAGAAACTTTCTCCCCTTTTGGGTAATTCTATAAACTAACTTATTACCAGTTTGAACTTCGCTGATTAGGTCGATCTCAAGACTCAAGATACAATTTGCATTGGTCATTACTCAATATTGCTCTGTACATTAGCTTAGTACGTGTTACTTCTCTAAATGAAGAGCTTAGAATTGCAGCTATGACTTCGTAACGGCTTCGGTTCTTCATTCTTGTGGACCAAAATATAAATACATTCTCTTTAACATGAGCGAAAGCATTATGTAGAAATATTATTCAGCAAATTGGAAACAGATATGAGATTCATCTCTGCTATTGTTATTTATACTAGGAATTCAATCAAAACCATGTAAGCTGCCTCCGCTATTCACTCAAAACGGACAGAGGCAGTGGCCTCTTGAATGACTCGGCTATAAGTTTGTACTTGCGAATAAATTTGTTACCAAACCCACTTGTTTTGAAAATGTGCCTCTTGGAGTTTGAGTGTTCCTGTACCATTTTTAACATACCACGATCAAGAATGAAATTATGGTTTTCATTCATCTGTATAGAATTCAAATTACATCTATACAGAATATGGGTCTTTCTAGCACGTTGACAGGATAAATTCGACTCCATCCTCTGGCATTCAGCGGCGAATATGATCTAAGGAACTTCATTTCTTAACCGCTTTTATAAAATATATAAGCTCATTTGACAAGAGGCTATGCTGTCAATTGTACTTGGGCTGATTGTATGCCTTATCAAGGACTGAATACTAACTAACATGTAATTTGTAAACCTTCAGAAGAAAAGTACCTTATAGAGAATTATTAATCTATTTAATAAGTTACTTAGCTATGGAAGAAACGTAGTTGTTCGACGAGCTTGAAAAGCTTTATACTGGTATGGAGGCCAATTCCTTTATCGAGCTTGTGGACATGGCCACAAATGTTCTCAGGCGAGAAAAACAGGCCAAACAAATCACTGGTGGCATTGTAGATGGACGGGTAATCAAGTTGACGGATGTTCCGGATGAGCTATTTATAGTAGGTGATCTTCACGGTGATCTCAGATCACTTTTAGTAATGTTAAATGAGATTGATTTTGAAAATAAGTTAGCCGACTCTAGAAATAAGCTCATATTTCTTGGTGATTATGTGGATAGAGGAACCCGCTCAGTAGCAGTATTATATGTAATCTGTTATCTAAAACACAAATTCCCGAACTCTGTAATCTTGATGCGTGGAAATCATGAAGCCCCGATGGAATTCCCTTTCTCGTCTCATGATTTACCAATTAGACTAACTCAGGAATTTGGTAAGAATTTGGCACGATCAATCTATTTTGATAAAATTTTACACTTCTTTCAATTACTGAGTTTGTTTGTGTTCGTCCCTGAACAAATCCACATGGTTCATGGTGGTCTTCCCACTGAATTGGGGTTGTCACGTAATTATAAAGCTAAGGCCATTCAGGATAAATCAATTACTAATGCTATGATGGAGGAATTATTGTGGAATGATCCAATTGAACACATCGGTCACGGTTTAGAATGGGAACATTCCAGGAGGGGGTATGGTAAACATTTTGGAATCGAAGTATCTAAGAGGTGGCTTGATGCCTCAGCTACTAAACTTGTTGTAAGAGGCCATGAACCCTGTCAAGGATTCAAAATTAATCATGGAGGGAGGATTTTGACATTGTTCACTTGTCGAGAGGCGTACCCCAATTTTGGAGCCGCATACTTGACAATAAGTGCAGATAAATTATTGAGTCTTACTCAAGGTAAAGATTTTGTCCAAAATATTAAAAAATTGGCAATCTAGCGTTATATTTCAAGGTTTGATTTGATTTCTTTGCATCTTTTCCGTAGGGAAACTGTAGAAATGTCGGCTACCTGACAGATTTCAACTTGGCGGAGGAACTCATTGCATGTCTGAGATGCCAGATATATAACTGCACCAGCTAACGCCCTAGGATTTTTGCCAATTGAAATTCTATTTTGTTGAACCTCTGAAAATATCTTCAATGCTTCCCTTTTTGTTTTCTCACTCAAATCCAGCCTATTAGATATCAATGTAACATAATCAGGCCCGTGAAGGACAGGCATTTGTAGAGAAAGTTCCCTTAATATCAATTTATAATGTGCCATCACATCCTTACTTGAAAGGTTGCAGACGGTTGCGACATCGGAGATAGTTTTCGGGGTAGCTGTCTCTCTGCACGCAGCATAAAGAGCTGCACCTACAAGTCCCAGCGTTGATCTGCCCTTGGCAAGCTTTTTTATCGCAGCTTTCCGGTAGATGTACGCTGCACTCTCCATTACTGCTTGACTGAGGTATAGTTTATCACCAAAATTATTCAAAAACTTCAACGCTTTTTCCAGGTTCCTAGAAATGGAATCATTCAGTTGTGACCTGTTATTCCAAGTGCGAAGTCTCTGCATTTTCATTCTCTGGGCTGGCTCCAATGCTTTACCTCTGGCATCAGTATCGCCCAAACCTATCAATGTAGATAGCCCTTTATGATGTATAGCTAAGGATTCAGGCAGTCCCGTTCTAGATCTATCACTGAAGCCAGACTGGCTGAGGTACCCAGTCGAATTTTCGGAGTTAAAGAATCTATCATTTGCAACGCAGCCACACGAGCTGCAAACGTATTCGCTCGAAACCATGTCAAATATAACGGTATAACCCTTACATTGTTCACAGTACGTCACATCATTGCCATCGTTGTTCTTAGTCTCTAGAGGCATTGGTTTTGGCCATTCGAAACAAGAACAGGAACGCTTATTAACCATAGTTTTTCTAGAAATTTGGTTATTCTATCTTAACTGACGTTTTACCTAGGTATTCTAGTCTATGGCCCATCTTTACTACGGGAATTGCATCAGGTTTCACTATTTGAAGACATCTTCACTATGCTGGATCGTGTTGGTTCTAGAAAGCGGTTATTATATATTATGAAGAAATTTGTGTCTAGATATTGTTAGACGACATTCTAGTAGGGCTCATAACTATTGTGTGGCTTACCAACGTTCCTATCGCACTAGTTTCTTTAATTAGATTTTTGAAGAACAGGCAATTATTTATCGGGAGTAACATACAACGAATTCATAACGATCCATTAATAATATTTCAAATTACTAGTCGTTCAGCTACAAAAACACCAGTAGTTGAACGTGGAATTAGTTCCATAATCGAATCTTGCAGCAAGATAAATTATAGCGATTATCGGATATCGGTAATTACTGATGATCCTCAGGATTTCGAGACCCTTGCTTACTCAGAAGCAGAGATAGTTTTGGTCGACAAAAGTTTTAAAAGCAATGCTATCAAGAAGGGACGAGCTTTACAATATGCAGTAGAACACAGGCGGAAAACAGGTGAAAATTGCAAAAAATACTGGATTTTTCACATGGATGATGAAAGCTATGTAACTCGGCAGACTGTGCTTTCCTTGCTCAAGGCAATTAGAGAAAATAAGGCTTTGGCTTTTGAGGGGCCTATTTTCTATCCTTTGAAATTCGAATCAGCAAACATCTTAACTGCACTTGCCGAATCCATTAGGCCATTCACATGCTATGATTGTGTGTCTCAAATGAGAAACGAACAATACGTAAAGACTTCCCCATTGCACATGCATGGAAGCAATCTATTGGTCCGATCAGATGTTGAAGACTCAATTGGCTGGAATTTTGGTCCCACTCTGGCCGAGGATCAAATGTTTGGATATCAAATGTACCACAAGTACGGAGCCAAATCTATGGGTTGGCATGGCGGCATGCTCCTTGAACAGCCTCCTTTAAACATTAAAGACCACTTCATGCAGAGACGCAGATGGATTTTAGGCAGTCTTCAGAATATAGACAAATTTCCTCCTATGCATCGGTTTAAGCTGTCCTATAAACTCTTGACATATTTTATGGGATTTGCATCTGGCTTCATTTCAATGATAATCTCATTACATGTAAACTTGCCACTCGTACTTGCCGCGTTACAAACCGTACTCACCTACAGAGTTGGTACAGATGGGATGTCAATCCTATCGAATCTGTCGAAACAACTGTACTCCGAATTATCATTGCATTTCTTTGGCAACATGGGTCCGTTCCAGTTTAGTATAGGAGCAATACTATTGTTTTCCTCCATCGTATGGCTCTTTTCTTACCAAATAGGACTTTTCTTAAATCTAAGATATTCTAAGGTGACATTGTCAAAGAGATTCTTTCTGCATTCACTTTCTCTCGTATTATGCCCTATTCTCGGGTTGGTTGAAACCTTTCCAGCTTTTTGGACTCTTATCGAGTATCATACCAAGCACAGATCTATGACATCGGAGAAAAATCTAGTCTACGACTTTTATGTCATAAATAAGTAAAAACAAATAGAGAACTTTCAAAAGGTCATCATTTCAGTATCCGTCTGCCTGTGGAAGCTCTCCATCAGTGGTGGTGATCTCATCTACTGCTCCCAGGCACTTGGTGCACCAATTTAATACTTTGGTCGATTTATTAAATGGGTAGATAGGTAGGCCGTATCTATCATTCACGTCTCCGCAATTAGGACAAACTTTACTTTGATTGCTATTATCAGCATTAGGGTTATACCAAGATGTATCGTCGGAATTATTGCTCATGGTTTGCGTATGATCATCTCAATATCCAATTAAATAAACCTTTTAATTTATAGTGTACAGTCCTTGTAATTAGATCTATTTATTTGGCCTTTCTGAGGTGACATATTGAAAGTCTTGAGGAGTGCTGATGTGGTAAAAATGGGCGGCTATCACTCGAAAAGAAAAGGCAATAAAAATTTATTGCTGATTTCCTTGCGTGCTATAAATGTGAAAGGTTGGCTTCAGGTCCCCGACTGTGAATGAGAATATTTATAGAACGTTATGATGTCTTGAAAGAATAAGTAGAAACTAGAACTAAATGGCCCTAGTTTTTCCGCCTACATAACATCATGGAAGAAATTAAGTTCAAATATGAAACCTTTGGCAATTATATTCTACTGGTTAAAAGATCGCAATCAATGAAATTTTGTTTGTACTAAAAGATGACCGACAGAAGAGAAGTAGAAGTCGTCAGTAGGATGTGAATTGCAGTTTTTGTTTGATAATAAATTGGACTGTATGTACTTTGTTTAATCCTAGCCGAATTTTATTCTATTGTAAGAGGGATGTTATAGCCAACTGCATTTAGTTCAAATCTCATGGTGGGTCGAGTATAGATTGTTACTCTCATTGGAGGGAGTGGGATTCGAACCCACGAACCCCTAAGGGACGGGATTACTTATATACATCTTGAGTCCTGCGCGTTTGACCAGGCTTCGCTATCCCTCCTCTTAAATATCTCCCGTCTATAATCCCTATTTCATGTTTACGCAGAATGTCTTTCCCATTAGTTCGTGTCAGTCAGTCAAAGAAATGCCTTAACAAGTGATACTCTAGTAACTTCGCCACAAAGTTTCCATTTTAAGGATAGTAATAGATAGATGATTAGCGAGCAATAATGGTTCTCATAGTTAATCTAGTGATACAGTTCATCAATTCAGAACCTTTATTATAACTGTAAAGTAAAACAGTGGGAAATGAAGATAAATGAGTTAAAACCGGGAATGAGAGGAGTTAATGTGGAGGGAAAGATTGATAGTGTTACAGAACCAAGATCAGTAAACCTCCGCACTGGCGGCACAGCTCAAGTTGCAGACGCTTTAATATCGGATGAGACTGGTCAAATTAAACTCTCTCTATGGGATGACCAGATTAACCTCGTCAAACAAGGGGATAATGTTGCTATTGAAAACGGTTACACACAAGCATTTCGAGGAGAGAACAGCCTCAATATTGGGAGATATGGAAAAATAAAAAGGGCATAAATGAGAACTCATCAGTCTTTATTATTCAATGGTACCGCTCCATTTCACGTTGTATAACTAGTATAGAATTAGCTGATATAGCCCATATCTGATGGTCTAGTGGCTACAGAAGTTTGCTGTCGCGCCGTTCTTCCACTCATCTGCTGTTCTATCGTTTCAATAAGCGTCTCAGTATCTTTTGCTCTCTTATCCAAATTTTTCATATCTATGCCTATGCCAATAATTGACAGGAGGGTTTCAAGGATGGACTTGGATGCTTTAGCGTCTACCACATATCCAGAGGTTTCGCCAAGGAGGCAGGTTCCCCTAATCCCACGAAGCTTTGCGCTACCAATTATAAGGCCATTCATACCAGTGATGCTTCCCCCATCCATCACTGAGATGCTGCGTTCGCTAAAAGACTTAATCGTATCAGTATCAGTTGCCGTACCGAAAATCCTTGGCTTTTCTACAAACACCCCAGTGATATAAGCGGCCAGGGTAAAAATGTGTGACGTGTTGAATTTTACTGCTATATTCAAGATTTCTTCAGCTAACATATATTCAGAGTCAGGATTAGCTGGCTGAGAATCTCCTGTAAGCAGTAATAAATTAGTTCCGGAAGAATTTGGCTTGTCTGAGTAGAATATTGTGTTCTTCATAAGGTCTGCGGTACCATCAGATCGTATCAAAACTTGTGGAGGGAAAGATGTGGAATAAATATCCGCTAGATGTTCAGCGTGCAACTCCTCTATTAAATGGTCCACAGCCATCTTTCCAACGTATCCGCTTCCAGGAAAGCCACATATTAAATACGGAGACTTCAATTCTGGCAATTTTCCTTTGGAGTAAAGGATCCTTATACCAGGACATGGCGGTAGCATGAAATTACCGAGTGACACTTACCCTTTAAAACGTTGCTAGAAAGCAAGACAATCATTGCTATCATCTTGAATGCAGCCATCTACGTGCGGCCTTCGACTGTCGATTACGATTTTCATCTTTGGTGGGAAAGATGCAGCGCTACAGCGTGGTCGAGTAGTGTTTCAAAAATTAAATTCAGTCGAAACCGTGAGCTAAATAAAGCCCCTATTAATTCTACTTATGTGTTCATCACCTCCCTGGAACTTTCGAAATCAGTCGCTTGCAATCCTGGTGCCTTGGTAGCTCAGCCCGGTAGAGCGTTGCCTTGGTAAGGCAAAGGTCGCGGGTCCAAATCCCGCCCAAGGCTCTATCAATAATGCCACACAAATGAAATTCAGAAATTTAGACTCCTTTGTAATACGGCGAATATCATTAAAATAATCGCTTTCAGCAAATGTTATATCGTATCAATAATTTCAACGGCTCAATACATCTTGATACTCGTGGTTTTGGGATTCACCATGGACTTAAATTCAATTCTAGCCGAATATTATATAATTACGCTTTTATTATATGCCTATTGAATCCATAATAAAGCAAAAGCGGGGGTTGTAGAGCCTGGCCAAATAATCTAATGAATTTGGAGACGCGGGACTTAAGATCAAAAAATGGGTGATCCCGTCCTTCAGAGGTTCGTGGGTTCGAATCCCACCCCCCGCACGTAATAATTCTAAACAGCATTGCTATCGACTGTCAGTTTCTTTAATTTATAATCCTTTACTACTCGGATGAATTCTTTATGGATTCTGTTGTCTCCAGATAATTCTGGATGGAATGAAGTGGCAATGATATTCCTTTGCCTAACTCCAACGATCTTATCGTCAAGTCTTGCGATAATGTCAACAGCGTTGCCTACTTCGCTAACAATTGGTGCACGAATAAATACCCCTTTAAAGGCACTGTTTTGTCCCAGCGCCGGTATTTGCAATCCTGCCTCAAAGGAGTCTTTCTGTCTACCAAAAGCATTTCGTTCTACAACAATATCCAAGGATGAAAGCAATTCTTGCTTAGTATCCCCAATTATTCGATCGTATGCACGTCTTGACAACATTATCATGCCGGCGCATGTTCCGAGTACTGGCATGTCTTCCATGATGCGCCTTTTGATTGCAGTTAATAAGCCATCACGTATTTTGATGAGAGTACCAACGACAGTGCTTTCTCCTCCGGGCAGAATCAAACCGTCAATCTCGTTTAAGTCTTGAGAATATTTAACAAGTTGCACAGTACCTGTCAGCTTCAGATGGTTCAGCGCGTCCTCTGCTACTTTTTTATTTTCTTCAATGTCACCTTGGATGCCAAGTATCCCAATAGTTATTTTTGATTTCAAACTGATGGTCCTCGTTCTTGCATTTTTAATTCCAAGTGGTTCGTATCCAGACCGAGCATAGATTTCTTCTCGTCGACCATCTTCTGAGCCTCGAATACAATCTTTGGATTGTCATGGTAAGCAACTGCTAGAACTATGGCTTGAGCACGCTCTGATGCATCATCAGCCTTGAATACGCCTGAGCCCACAAACACGCCGTCACAACCAAGATTCATTAGTAGGGCAGCATCGGCTGGCGTCGAGATTCCTCCAGCCGCAAAGTTAACAACTGGTATTCTTCCTATTTTAGCAGTTTCCTCTACTAAAGG
Source organism: Nitrososphaera sp. AFS (assembly GCF_009898475.1). GTDB lineage: Archaea > Thermoproteota > Nitrososphaeria > Nitrososphaerales > Nitrososphaeraceae > Nitrosopolaris. The sequence continues at coordinate 20,464 of NZ_QURE01000051.1, forward strand.
AAGTGAAACCATGAGCTCTCTAGAAGCTTTAATCAATTCAGGATAGTTTTCTGAGAGCGAGCAGACGTGCCGAATCTCGTTGTTAACGCGTGTTATGTGCGTCACTGCTTCTGCAACATTGCCTGTACCTGGCTCACCTTTTGTCCTTATCATGGCGCATCCTTCCTCTACTCTTCTCAATGCTTCTCCGAGATTTTTTGCTCCGTTTACAAAAGGTGTTGTATAATTCCATTTCCAGATATGCCTTAATTCGTCAGCTGGGGTCAGGACCTCACTCTCATCTATCATATCTACTCCCATGACAGAAAGTATGTCTGCCTCTGAAACGTGTCCAATGCGGCACTTCGCCATAATAGGTATCGAAACTGCATCCATTATGTCTTCGATAGTCTTAACACTAGCTGTCCGTGCTACTCCACCAGACTTTCTGACATCGTAGGGGAGCTTATCCAATACCATGACGGCCACAGCACCAGCTTCTTCTGCGATTTGTGATTGCTCAACACTGGTAACATCCATTATAACACCATGTTTCTGCATGTGAGCGAACCCTCGCTTGAGAAGAGTAGTTCCCCTGTTGGCGGAATTTTCGGACTTTATATACCCAATGCCCTTACTTTCATATTCTGCAGCTACGAGAGATATCGTCATGAAGGAAGTTCCAACATCACTTATTTAGATATTATTTTTTTGTAATCGATTTGTTGAAGCCATTAGAGATAAACAGTCATTTCCTTGACCTAGCAAGGCCTTGAACTTGTAATCAATTTTTTGTAAATGTATGGATGATACAGTTCCGCATGCTTAGAGGTATCATTGAATGACCGTCTTGAATGCACCTTGATAAGTTATTCAGCCTGTCATGTAATTCTGTGAGTGAATTAGGAATTCTAGTATAATTTGCAAAATATATTATTATGCTCGTAATAACTCGACAGCTCTTTCTACGCTCAAACCAATCCAGACGAAGCATAGAAAATAGCGTCTTCATGCGGTATGACCTTTTAGTATCGCGAAAGTGCCAGTAGGTTTCGCAGTATTCCAAAACTAAACCTATATTGAAAGGTTAATATTGAAAGCTCAGAAATATTTAATAAATAAGCATTAGCAAAAAATATGGGAATTAGAACTGAAATTTGACCTGTCCGTGATTCTATTTTTGATCCCCATAGTCGCCATATTGGCTGTGTTCCTTCTTTTGGGCGCTGGAATGGTCTCGCACTAGCTACTCAACTTAACCGGTAATTGTTACAGTGTAGTGTGGCTAACACACCATTATCAGCTCCTGTTTCCCTTCCTAAAAAATTCAATATAGAATTGGGTCAGATAAAGTATAATAGGTCAGGTTGACGAAAAGTTCTTGTTGGTTGAGTCTGTAAATGAACGAAAAACGATCGATGGGGTAAGCTGTGACTACTGCGGAAATCCGATCGATGCATGTATGTGTGAATGCCCCTATTGTGGCGAGGTTGATGCATGCGAATGCTGCTTGTTTGATGCTGCTACCGGTGGATAATCCTAGCCTTAATGGAAAAATCATAAACCAATAAAAGGAAGACAATCCAAACCAAATCGTTATGTTACCCAACAAAGGGCCATTTGCCAATTCGTTGATCTGGATGATAGGCGGAGCCCAGGGTAGTGGCGTTGACTCTGCCGCTAATATTTTCTCTAGAGCTTGCTGTCAGGGAGGTTTCAAAGTATTTGGAAATAGGGAATATTATTCCAATATTAAAGGCGAACATAGTTATTTTACAGTCCGCGTTTCCGATGATCAAACGCGCTCTCATTTAGACGGCATAAATGTATTGGTAACTTTTGATGCTGAAACTGTCTTTAGACATGCATCTAATGTATTAAATGGAGGGATCATAATTTACGACTCAAATCTAAGCAATATTACTCTTAATGAAGTCCCCACAATTGACGCACCGGCAGTTAAGCGGATTGCCGAAATGTTCGAGAACCACGATTCGAATATCACTCTTGATCAGATATTAAATCTAGCCAGAGACAACGGAGCTGTATTATATGACATTCCGTACTACGAACTACTTAGGAAATTCTCTACCGAAATTAATGAGCCCGCTTTGAGCAAGTTGACAAGGATGATAAACGTCATGGCAGTCTCCGCTTCCTTGGCAGTGTTGGAATTTGACAGGGCCGTGCTGGCCAAGTCTATTAAATTAGTGTTTAGAGCAAAACCTAAAATAGGAGACATGAATGTGCTTGCTTCTAATTTTGCTTATGATTATGTGCGATCCAAATTTGGGCTATCGGGCAAGTTTAGACTGACATGTAAGCCTCCTTCAGAGCAGACAATACTCGTTCAAGGAAACCAATCTTCTGCGATGGGAAAGTTAGTCGCCGGTTGTAAATTCCAGACGTATTATCCTATAACACCTGCAAGTGATGATAGCGAGTTTCTTGAATCCAATCAAATAGTAGATCAAACGAATGATGACAAGGGTTCAATCGTTGTTGTCCAGACGGAAGATGAAATTGCTGCGATTGCCATGGCTATTGGTGGTGCATTAACTGGGGTTAGGACCGCTACTGCCACTTCAGGGCCTGGATTTTCGCTTATGACTGAAGCACTCGGCTGGTCGGGAATGAATGAAGTACCGCTGGTCGTTTCCTTATATCAGCGTACTGGCCCTGCAACTGGTCTGCCCACTAGGACTGAGCAGGGGGACTTGGTATTCGCCATTAATGCAGGCCACGGCGAATTTCCACGAATTGTTTTCGCTTCAGGCGATATTGAGGAGAGTTTTTATGATACTATAAAGGTGTTCAACTTTGCGGAAAAGTATCAAATGCCAGTCATCCACATGTTGGATAAGGCAATCGCTAACAGCGTGATGACGTGCGAGTATTTCGATCAATCCAGGATCACAATTGATAGAGGAAAGCTGGTTCAAAGTGTGCCAAAACAAACAGAATCTGGAGCTGCTGGTAATTATCTTAGGTTCAAGTTAGCCGACGGCCCTATTTCAAATAGGGTTCCGCTGGGAACAGAAAATGGGATATTCTGGAACACAGGAGACGAACATACCGAGGAGGGACACATCACTGAAGATCCGGCCATTCGAGTTGACATGATGGATAAGAGGTTGAGCAAACTCGATATTGCTCTGCAAGAAATTCCGAACGAAGACAAGGCTATAGCATACGGACATATGGACGATTCACTTGGCCTCACAATCGTCAGTTGGGGTTCAACCAAGGGAGCAATTCTTGATGCAATGGATCAGTTAAGATATGATGGAAAAAAAATACATTTTGTACAAGTGAGATTGATGAGCCCGTTTCCAACAGAACGACTCGAAAATATGTTGAATAACACAAGAATTTTAGTGGATATTGAAATGAATTATTCGTCACAGCTTGGATCATTAATTGAACGATATCTACATCGCCATATTGATTACAAGATAGTAAAATACAATGGCAGGCCTATTTCAGCCAGCGAGATTTATAATGCCTTGGCGCGAATTATTAACGGAAATGCATCTAGGAGAATGGTCTTGAAGCATGGTACTTAAGCTCGCTGACTACAAAACCAATGTTCACAATGACTGGTGCCCCGGTTGTGGCGATTTTGGCATTTTAAGTGCTATCCAAATGTCCCTAATGGATCTACAGGTCCCTCTGCACAAAGCTGCAATTTTTTCTGGAATTGGGTGTTCAGGCAAGACACCGCATTTCATCCATACTTACGGGATACATACACTTCACGGGAGGGTACTGCCTTTTGCTCAAGGCGCCAAGCTTTGTAATCCGGAATTAGAGGTCCTGGCAGTGGGGGGCGACGGAGATGGTCTCGGGATCGGAGCGGGTCACTTGGTTAGTGCTGGAAGAAGAAACGTAGATATGGTTTATATAGTCTTTAATAATGCTGTTTACGGCTTAACTAAGGGACAAGCTGCTCCGACCCTAAAACTTGGTATGAAAACTAAATCGTTGGCTCACCCTAATGTGAATAATTCCGTAAATCCTATTGCTTTAGCTTTAGTTTCTGGATTTACTTTTATCGGTAGAGGTTATTCTTACGATGTGAGGCATTTAAAGGACCTAATCTCACAAGCTATCAGACATAAGGGACTAGCATTCCTAGACGTACTGCAGCCTTGTCCCACTTATAATGATATTAACACCAAGGAGTGGTTCCAAGGGGCAGACAATGTTGATCCAGATACTGGAAAACAACTTCCTAGGACCTACAAATTAGAGGAGACGAATTATGATGGGGTTGTTCACAAATTGGAAGACCTAAACGAAAAGATGGGGAATGTAATAGGGAAATCTAATGAATGGGGGAACAAAATTCCGATCGGGGTTTTTTATAAGAATGATCACATCCCAAGTTACGAAGAGAGAATAACATCCAGAATAAATGACTATATGAATCGGCCTCCGTCAAGCCAGATTGTCTCGGATAAAGACGATAAACCAATTACTGATATTCGGAAAATTTTGGAGAAGCTTAAAGTCTATAATCGATAATTCTGATGGCATTGATCTATATCTGGAATGAGAGGCCTAGATTGATTATCCCTGAATCTCTAACTAATCTCAGGGAAGCGCCTTTCTGTCTTGAAATAAGTAGCTGAGCATCTCTCAATTAGTCCTCAAATTTCCAAATCAAAGTCTGAATTAAATTCTCAAATTTGATTTTGAAATTCATAGAATTTAATGAAATGTTATAACTGCATCCAATTGATAACTACAAATGGATTTGCGTGTTTGAATAATACTTTTACAAAAAGAAAAGTAAGGTTAGGATTTTTGGGTTAATCCCATTTGCTCCACGCGGCCATCCATCTATATGTCCACGTGTTCAATTTAGCACCCAAGGCCGCGATAGGCACAGTCAGGACTGCGGAAGCTCCCGAGCCCAGCGCTACGGGACTGTTATAGAACTTTCCGACCTGAGGCTCTATCGGCGTCATGTAAGGTGGTAATGTGGGTCTAGGATACTTGAATGCGACTTCCAATGGGTCCCGTACTAGGAGTAAGTTAATCATGTTGAACAGCGGAAGTGATAGACCGCACAACGTACCGCCAACAAGTATAAGCATGTGCTTATTCCGTCTCGTGGCCCAATACGTAAGGTCCAACAACATGGCTGAAGGTATCCACACTGGCACTGCAATGAAGTCATACGGATATCCCAAAGCAAACCACGCACCTTTTGCAACCCATGTATAGATGGTCATGATGGTTGCGTAATACGTGGCCGTTCCCGGCACTCCTGTGAAGAGCAAGTAATAGACAGCTCCTACTGCAAGCATGGTCGATTGTGATATCGAGAATACTACAAAGGATGTCCAAGCCCAGTCGGTGTAGAATATGTAGTCTCCTGCATTAATTGTCAGCAGCGTGCTATTGACAGCAACTACAACAATGAATAGGTAGTGGGTTGTACGTCTAAGCCAGACCATAGTTAACTAGATACTACGGCGAGTAATATATAAAATTTTATGTCATTCAAAACATGATACCACGAGAGCAGAATTGTTAATTGCTCAAATCTTTTGATATACTTCAGATTGTAATCAGTATCTAAAGAAAATTTGAAATCAGTATCTAAAGAAAAAAGAAAAGAACCCCGTGCTTTAAGGACGCATCGGTTTCTCGCCTGTGATCTTCATTATAAAAAAGAATCCTAATGCTTCGATCACAGTTAGCACGGAAAGTGCATAAATACCACTTGGCTCAGGATAAGCCCACGGATATACTGTCACTCCAACGTAGACCCCGCCAGCAGTCGCTGCCCAGCATAATGCGAATCCTAAAATGTAGATCCTTCGCCAGTACCCAGATTCAACCCTGTGCCCTATCATCCTTTCATAATCAGATCCTCCGCCTTCTCTTCGCCCGCCACCAGGTCCATATCCCTTTGGTAATGTCATCTAATCTAAGGAATCATCGAATATACTTTTAAGTTTTGCTGTTAAAGCTGACTGGCTTCGAGATATTTTGATGTACGTCTTCACTACTATTGATCAAAGAATCGATGGGTTCATCTGACCATTCAAAAGGACTGTACCTTACCAAAAATAAGAAAGACGAATGGTCTTCTCAGACCAAACGGCTGTTTGTGCTATTTCTGTCTGTTCTTGTTTACCTGTATTTTTATCCTTATCTTATG
>NZ_QURE01000052.1 GCF_009898475.1 Nitrososphaera sp. AFS
CTTCCGATAAGCTCAGCTTTACGAGGCCTGTACTTAATGTTGAGAGGAGACAAGATACAATCAGCGTAGTATCAAGCCACTCTAAATTACTCTATTCTATCTGAACGTGAGTGGGGGTCTTGATTTTGCATGTTGGCATGATTCCCATAAGGATGACAAAATTATAGGCTAATCGAAACTGTTAGTATTTAAAACTTTGTATAAAATGTGTTCTGTTTCGATGATTTTAACCAATTTTAAAAATTGACCAGTTGATTGGGCACACACTTGAAGCTCCGTTAGTTTGGCTTTCTATACCTTTATCTCAATAAATGATTATCATTATTTGCGATCAATTAAGATATGAACTGCACATGCTAGAACTATTTATCCATAAGATAAACATCTGGCCTGATTCGTAGTATTTCTCTACTAAGATTTAAAAACAACGGATGAGTAAACGCGTATTGGTGCAACACAGATCTTTACGAAACTAATTTCTCTTTTCAACTGCTAACTAAAACCAGTTGGGTCCCGTTCATAATGCTTTCTAAAAACAAATTGGTCAAAACTGATAGGTTCCAGAACATACATAAGTCAGCAATGATCCAATTATATGAGATTGAGGAAATAAATTTTATCTCATCTATAGTAATAATTTCTATTACTTTACCGAATTTCACGTTAGAACAATTAATGCCTTTACCAAATGTTTTGAGACCGGTCCGTTTGGCTATCATCCTTGATTCATTTTCTATTTTCGTCTTGTCATAAGCTGGAAGTTGTTGGAATGTCCTTATAGATCCCTTCTATAACTCGCAGTATATGAGCTGTTCCAGTAGTAAAAAATGACTGTACAATTCTGATATGATCTATTTTTAAATAATGAAGCTATATGCTGACCGCAATGACAAATGATAATATTGTTTCAGCCAAAAAACAGATGGCCAAAATCTTGATGTCAATCCAAATGCCCCTCAAGTCCCTATAAAAGAAACAAGCCTAAATTTGATACCTCCTCTTTCAAGACTACGAACTACCCAAGGGATCAACCTGCGAAAATGGTCTGCTTGTTCAGATTGTTGTCAACCAATAAGGAGCCGTTTTGGACGGGCGCATATATACCATGCATGTAAAGTTAGGCATACCAATAAAATCAATAATGAAGCAACCCATGAGATGGATTCAATTATATACATAGATCCTGTTATGCTTCGATAATAGATTAAGTATAGTCACTTGCTTATCTACAGTATTAAGTATAGTCAAAACCTAATATGATAATTCCTAAACCCAAAAATGGTGTCCCACTGAGCGTCAGTCATCTCAATGACGCGATATACAACAACAAAAATGGGATCCCTTTTTGGGAAAAACCTCTATTCAAGCACCCAGCTAATAGCGAGTCAAATGAAGTATAAAATCACATTCCTCACAAAAATACCCTGGAAGATCAAATTCCAAATGTAGCATCATGATGCCGTAGCAGCGGGGACAGTCAATTTCGTTCTCAATCAACAAATATTCTTTTTTGACGTTCTTCTTTTCCCTTCTCTTTTCAAGATTAGTCACTAAATCGGACATAATGTTCAGCGACCGCGGCTTCTAATATAGGCCGAAGAACCTCTGTAGCAGGGAGAGGGTGAGCTTATTGCTGCCGTGAGCACAACACAGAGTATCAGTTGATTGACTACACAAGGCGCAGATTTTGTTAATACTTCCCTGCAGGAGAAGAGTTTCAATCTTGTCAACCAATCTATAGCACGAATTAACAAATTGTTTATGAGATGCCTAGAATAGTATACAAACCACTCAATCTACGAAATTGTCCATCCATACTGGATTTGGCGTAGTCCTGGATAGATTGACTACCCGTATACTATAATGACTAATTTGTTTTATCTAGCAATCAGTCCAGGTTAACCAACGAAGTGGTCCTGAAACACAGTCCCAGAAAGGATAAGTAAATGCATATACTCATATGAATTCCCACATGTTCAAATCACTATTTTCGTTCGAGAGAGAATGTTACAGCTTTATTCCTAAATTAACACGAATGGGTTAGCACAATTCCTCCTAAATTGAGGTACGTCAAATCATTCAGGTAAGTATAATGCTTGGCATCAAACCTGAAGTCATCTTCATAGTAATTACTAATTCAGAAGTTATGATAATGTTTTGTTTCTTGGTGTTACTATTTACCCTTAATTAATCCTCTCCATGAAACATTTTACTAGACACACCCAAACAGCGACTAAGTACCAATTTTAAATCCTCCAAGAGATATCCCACTACCTCCAGTTTCTGATGAAGAATTAGCTTTTTGAATCATCTCTTTTATTCCCAGATAATCCACAAAGTCATTAACAGTTTTAGTTTGAAAATATACAGACCCTGGCCCTGTTATTTCGGTGACTAATCCTTGTCCTCCAAGAAGAGTACTTTTCAGTCCTCCAAACTTTTTCACAGTATAGTTTAGATTTTCGCTCAAAGCCACAATATGATGGTTATCGATAATTATTCTTTCATCTTTCTGTAAATCTTTTTGTACTACTGCCCCAAACGAATTAAGAAAAATATCTCCTCTGCCAGTAGCTTTTATCATAAACAACTCACTTCCAAATAGACCTTTAGTAAAACCTTGCCATTGAGTATCCAATATCACATCAGAAGTAGAAGCTATGTAAGCACCCGAATGAACTATCAAACCGTCTTCAGAATTTATTTCCTTTTTAATAATATCGCCAATAGGTCCGCCTGTGAGACCCATAGAACAACCATCCACGTTCGCGACATAGTTGTTCACAAAAAACGATTGTCCGCCTAATACGCTTACCTTTAACTTTCTAAGGAACCCTCCCCCTTCTCGAGTCTTTGTCTTGACTTCAATATCTCCCTGCATGTAGACCATCGCACCTGCTTCTGCAGTGATAGTTTCACCATTATCTAAATGAATATCTAGAATTGCCATAGGTTCTTTTAGGATTTGATATTGCATATGTTGTCCTTCGAGTAACGGAATCGATGGATGCATATAACCTCTTTGGTTACTGTTGGTATCATTCGATAATGAATTAAATGGGTGGCCCTTTAATGCTAATATCCTAGCTCTGTAAAAAGGATATATCTAATTTAATGAATATTGATTGGTTATATCATATCCATAATGCATGAGCTTAGACTTAGAACTCATATTTAATGGTCCTAGTTACACAGGAGACACAATAGAAAGAGACTGTAACTTACCCTTTGATCTAGAATTAATTGCTTATCCAGTTATGAGATTGCTTCATGAATATATTTCGCGTATTATTCTAACTGTGATTACATTTAGTTATTATTGAACCACTCGTAATGGTGCAGCCTACTGAGATAATCTTATCAACTTTAGGTACAAAATAAACTATCACAGATATTAGTACAATCGCGCATATAATAAGACATGCTACAATGAGTCCTATGCTGTGACTTTCAAGTCTGCCATACTATTATTCTCCCCGAATGCGGGGCAGTTTCTCTCAATTGATCTTTTATTTAATCTATTTGCAGGAGAGTTACATACTCTAGTGAGATGTTTCGGTACCTCACTCCACATTGCTCAATATGGTTGAAACAGTTTAAGCAAGTTCAAGCTTGGGTTTAGCTTTTGTCTATCTGCATCATCCCAGGCTCGGAGCTGGGCCTAGCCTTTTGTTCAGAAGGCACATTCAAACTGTAGGAAGATCAACAAAATGACATTCTAAATATTGAGATCTGAACAACTTCGAAATGCTTAGCTAATGCCGAGAGTATGTAAAATATTGCATTAATAACCTTAGTAAGAAGAATTAAGAACCTAATTTTCATCTCTTTATATATGTCCTGTCCCCATTAGTGTCGTTATGGGAAATTCAAATTCTCCAAGCTGGAGGCGTGGCGTATTAGTTGGTCTAGGTGCCTTAGCTATCATATTGTCCATACTGGTATTTATACATCCAGGAATGACGATAGTCACTATCATATACATACTCGGTTTAATTCTAATCATTGTTGGAATCGAGAAGATCATAAGTGGAATTTTTGAAAAGAGGACCTCAAAGTGGAGTACTGTAGGCCTCGGAGTACTAGCTCTCATCTTCGGTTCCATAGCTGTGGGATTTCCAGTCCATACGGCTGTTTTCGTGATTATATTCTTGGGTATCGGTTTACTATTCAGTGGGATAGCCCATATCGTATATGGCTTGGGTAACAAGGAGAGTCCTGGTTGGGCAAGAGGATTTAGTATTGGAGCTGGTGCTCTAGCGATTGCCATATCATTTCTCGTCATGGTATCTCCATATGCTGGCGCAGTGTTCATATCTCTCTTCTTGGGCATAGCACTGCTAATATTGGGAATAGAGATTATTGCAGTTGGAATTACAGGAAGAAGAATGGCAATGATGCCTCGGGGAATGGAACGCTGAATTCAAACTTTCAGAAAATGAAAGATGACTGGTCAGATTTCTTGCTCTGGCCTTACCTCTAGTTGTAGCAAAGTTGTCTTTTCGAGGGGTATACGAACTACTTACTCCGGCCCAGCAACAGGCCTTAAAAAGTAAAAGTAGCCTATTATAACCATGAATGGCTCGATTGTGGGAAGTGCATTAGGTAGCTAATATGTCAAACCTAAAATCTTTGCAACTTTGCGCTGTGCTACAGGGATAGTCTACTATAGCTTGAAACAACACCTGACAAACTTCTGTCTGAAGGGTTAGCGTATTAGAATTAAAACCTAATGAATCATGCAACATGGCATAAATTCACTATAAAACCTGCAATCACCCAGCATGCTTTTTCCGCCAGTATGACGAACTCACCCAAATCACCTGTAGGGCCACTAAAGTTTCCAATAATGTAATTCTTGCTCTATAAACAAAGTATGTTTTCAAGGTAACACTCCATTTTTTACATTTTAATTGCCAATGGTAAGTTAGATTGAATAAGCATGACTTTCTCACGAAATTTGGGATTAAGATGTAATCATTTTGTTGTAAGCAATCAATATGACTACAGGTTTTGCTTAGTATCTTTTGCGGATAGATAGACAAATTATCAAGAACCGTAATCATGAATGAGGTAGAATACTTTTATATAGATTTCCATCGCTCACTGGTTACATGTATTCTCAAACAGTAGCCACTATGGCAGCAATAATGCTATTGGCATTTGCATCCTCATTACACTTCGCTCTTGGGTCAGTAAATGGTATGAACAATGTGACCAATGCAAGTGGGTCATCGAAGATAATGCCCAACAATACATTTGGTTGTATAGGAACAGTTACAAATTTGAACATTCATTCTAATCTTCCACGATGTGCAACACCTTAACAACAGGCATGCACTGAGATGCACTGATAACATTGCCCACCAGATGACTAATAAATTAGTTGTAGAATCAGAATTAAGAGAACATGAGCAATAACTCTCTTCGTTATTGTCGCGGGAATCCTAGTTTTTGGAGTCACAACAACTTTATCAATTATACCTCAAGTCGACCTACCTTACTTTGAAGGCATTTCGTATTTGTCCACCTACTTGAAGGACGACACTATAGAATACAAGAGAAATGGTCCCACTGTAACCTCAGATGCGATTTATTTGTGGATTCCTCAACAAGTAATTCCAGTTACCTGGATCTTACAATACGTTTTATGACAGCTCGTTGTCGAGGAACAAACCTAGTCTGCTAATCTTGCATCCAGCTTTTAAGGTGTTCATGAAAGAAGGTAATAGTCGAAGTTATCTATCGAGGAGTACTATCTAAACAAAAATACTGCGAAGATAGCTGGGTTAGGTAAGTCAACACAGAATATTCCAATTTATCGCTATTTGCCATAGCGCGCTCGACAGACATTGTCCCGTGATCGCCAATAGTATCATTTTTGCAATGCTACATTTAAATTGATATTTTACGAGAGCATGCAGCCAGCGACAAAAGCCTTCATTTTGTAAACTCACTCTGGCTAAATCGATATTAGAACTATAATCCCGCTAGGCGGTCATTATGGTGACTCAAACTTTAGTTCACCCGTTGTATTATCCATCACTGTTGAGAATAACAACGTTCAGTGAGACATGTAAGAGCGACATCCTAAACTGATTGAAATGACTCCAATTGTATGTACATGGATTCAAAAGATAAGTAACTATTTTCAACATTCGAATATCTATATGAACAAATATCAAGTGAAGCATTATATTCGTGCCAGCTTTAGTAGGATGATTATTCATGAATTATTAAATCAAAGGTGTGAAAGGTGTCAATAGCTACTACACAGCTACTAGCTAGTAGAATTTAATAGCTGCTGAGTTGAGTTAAAGAGAGATGACGATCTGTGGCATTTGTTGTTGATGCATGCTAATATCTGGCAATGATTACCTTCACATTTGGTGGATGTATTCTTTGAGAAATTGGATGCATTTGCTACATGGGATTGGTATTGTAACATTACCCCTGCAGACACAGCAATAAAGATGATCAGGGCTATTGTTGTTCTTATCATACCCTCAGAGTAGTCTGTATGGTATATTTCATTTATGCCAATTAGCTTCTAGTGACAGTTCTATTACTTTTAACTATTTGAGGAAATAATCAAAATTCCATGTCAGTTCCATGCCAAAGAATCGAGTAGCTATAAATCCTTTATATGCCACTGTTCCATGACTAACGATTTCGTCATCGTCAAAGATTTACTCCAGATCCAGATGCTAGGTTGTCCTATAACAGAAGGCAGTAGCAAAGAGTCGACAGGATGGTTCTATTAAGCCTTTTAAAGAGTTGCCTCTTTGCTACCTCCAGTTTATTAAGCAAGTACCTAAAAACCTGCTCTTGAATGGCAGGCAATTTTTAGTTCTATGATGGAAAGGTCTTTTTTGGATATTGTGTTATACAAGGCTGAGAAGAGTCACAGTGAATGAAAATAATATAACCAAATCGCGTCCCGATCCACTATCATTTGTAGCAAAGATGATATTTTTCACTAAAGGTAAGGGATTACATAAAGACTATCTGACTAGTTTTGAGCTTGCGCTGCGTGACGCTGCTATAAGTGATCTAAATCTTGTATCGGTTTCTAGTATAATGCCTCCAGAATGCAAGATTGTAACCAGAGAAGAAGGAAGAAAACATCTGTTACCTGGGCAAATTGCATTTACAGTCATGGCCAAGTCTGCTACCAATGAGCCTAATAGATTGATTGCTGCATCAATTGGTTTGGCAAGACCAGCTGATCAATCTCAATATGGATACCTTTCAGAGCACCATTCTTTTGGTGAAACAGCTCAAAGGGCAGGTGATTATGCAGAGGACATGGCAATGGAAATGCTCGCGACCACAATCAGTCTACCCGACGATCCTAATCTAACTTGGGATCAAAGAGAAGAACAATGGAAACTTTCTGGCAAGATATACAAGACACATAACTTTACCCAATCTGCCCAAGGACATAAAGATGGCTTATGGACTACAGTCATAAGTGCTGCAGTAATGATCTTGTAATGGCAAGAAAGAGAAATTTTGTCCTGTATGATACCCGTTCCACTGGATGAACAGACATCTAACAACAAGGGCAAATACACAAATAAATTTGGATCTGCAACCGGTGGAAACCATACAATCATTTTGTCGATGAAAGGTAAAAGGACACATGATATTGATGGACAGACCGTGGACGAAATTTGCAAAATGCTTAACAGGTCGCCAGATGGCGTGACTTTGGTAGACAGCCAAACCGTAGAATATGGGGAACAAGTAATGGATGGGACAAGGCCCGTGAGCGTTTATTATAATCTTGGATTGGTCCAATCTTGGATAACTATACCGAGCAAATTGTAAAATATTGTACGCACAAAACTTAAATAATCACATCTGGGGCTACAAATATGATTAATAAATCAAGTCTAAACAGTATAGTATTACGATCGGGAACTTACTTCTCGGTTATTCTCTTGGTAACATCTCTCCTCTCTACCTCTTATATCCAAAATTCAAAAGCGCTAGTTCAAGAGGATCATGAAGATTACGGATATCTGAAATTTGCCGCTTATGCAGTAAAACAAGCTTACGCAGCAAAACAAAACAATACGGTAAACTCCACAACTCATATTCCAGCAATAGCTGTGGGACCCAAGATTCCTGCAAAGGGATATTTGGTTCAAGAAATTCGTGACCATTTGTATTGGGTGACCGATGGAATGTATAATTCTATGTTCCTTGTGAGCAATCAAGGCGTCATCGTAGTTGATGCACCTTTCACAATTGGCAAAAACTATCTTAAGGCCATTGCTGAGGTAACAAAGGAACCAGTAAAAATTGTGATCTATAGCCATGCACATATGGATCATATCGGGGCGGCTAATATGTTTCCTGCAAATGCTACTTACATAGCACAACAGGAGACAGCTACGATACTAAAGGACCACAATGATACGGGCGTTCCAGCACCTACTCAGACATTTTCAAACTCCTATACCGTAAAGCTTGGCAATCAGACACTGATATTAGATTACAAAGGTGTCAACCACGAAAGAGGTAATATCTTCATTTATGCCCCAACCCAGAAAGTCCTAATGTTGGTCGACGTCATCTTTCCAGGTTGGGTTCCCTTCAGGGACTTGGCAATAGCTGAAGATGTACCTGGGTTCATCAAAGCTCATGAACAAGCATTGAGCTATCCTTTCGATACATTAGTTGCTGGTCATCTCACCAGACTTGGTACTCGTGCAGATGTTGTTACACAAATGGAGTTCATTAAAGATCTCAAAAGTAGCGCAATTAATGCTACCAAGATGTTTGCTAACTTCACCAAGATCGCCGGACAAGTTGGTGGATTCAGTAACCCCTGGCTAGTGTTCAAAACGCACGATGATGACGTAGCCAATCAGTGTGCTCAAACTATGCTGGCTAAGTGGAACAATCGGCTTGGAGGAGCTGAGCAATACATGTCTTCTCACTGTTCAAAAATGGCAGAAAGTTTACGGGTAGATTAAGCCTTGGTAGGCGGCATGTACAGATAGCACAGCACATCGCTGCGAGGCCCACTCCCCTTTGGTGGACAATCATGTCGACGCGCGAGTTATTAAGTAAACTATTCCGTGCTTTTATTCGTAATTGTTTCTTTTTAGGGGTTGTTTGAGTGCTGGAAAATTTTACCGATCTGAACAAATGATAATTGGGCCTACAGTAGACGAAGCCTCAGAATATTACAGACTGCCAGAATGGAGCGGAGTTTCTACGTGTCCGAGCATTTCCAAAACTACTGTTAATATACTGACGCGCAACAACAAAATGAGATGGCCCAATTGGACATGGACACAATTGAGGAATGGCGATAGTACCGGATTGGTGGATAATAGGCATAAGCACCTCTAACGCTGTGGCTACAGTTTTTGCAGTTCTAACTTTTGCCATGACAAGGCGATGGTTCAAATGCAAAGGAGCACCATAATGGACAAGGGATCTATTCGTTGTCGTCATTGCAGGCATTTGCTTAAATTTTCGTTTGATAACAAATGCACGTACAAACTGTTTCGCGGTAATACTTGTAATTGTACTCGTCATTACTAACGCTACTGAACCGCTAGAAATGGTAATAATATCTTGGGACAATCCCAGGAAGAAACCCATCAGGGCAATATAGAACCCCAATTGACGCTGTAATTTCGGCATTCTCACTATGCCTGCTGGCTAAGGCTTCCAGTCCACACAGGCCTAGCCATCATGGCCCAGTGAGCCAACACTGATAAATCCGGCAATTACGGTCTAAAAAAGCTACCAAAGATGCTCTAAAATAGATTTTTAGAATAGTTGCAGAACTCACATCAACCATCTGACCTGGTCCCGGTCCCGGAAAAAGAAGCAAGCAAGAAGGCGGCTCCAGTCGCAGTATCTGGTAGCAACATCTATACAGCATGGAACAATGCTAGTACTGCTCTCCACGGTGATGCCATATTCTTCACAAAAAGTACTGATGGTGGAAAAACGTTTTCAACCGTAATGGTTCTCAGCCCACCTAATACAAATCCAAAGGTTACTGTGGTACGTAATAATGTAAATATAAACGTGGCCGGTAGTACCGTAGCCGTGGCGTGGTGGACAAACGAAACAGGAGCACTTAATCCAGTAATCAGGACAAGTACTGATGGTGGGAATACCTTTGGAAATTTGATAAGGCTCAACAGCACTTCGACACTAGGGACACATAGTTCGTCAATACCAACCACTAAACCTGCAGGCTGCAGTTTTTTGGATCCAAGGTGCTAAACTCTAGAGCTGTTATGGTTCATGTACGTTTTTGTCAACATTATGTAAAAAGATCATTCATATTTAGTAATGCGTTGAATTTTATCCGATTGTAAAGTGATGTAGTTTAATCTTGCCTTGATAATTGAAATTCATCCGGCAATCATAAAACAATGTCTAGTACGGCAAAGATAATTCACCAAAGGTAGTGAACCCCAACTTAACTACACAAGCTATTGATGTGATCACGGTCAACCATTAGCACCATTTCTCGTCAATAAATCCCTTAATGCAGAAGGTTGCTTTTGTGGTTAGAAATAGAACTGCGCTTATACTATAAAAGACAGCATTCTAGCAGAATCATACGTCAAATGAACTCAAAATACAGATATACTGCATGGAAGAAATTTAATATAATTACCAAATGAAAGCAGTTGGTTTATACGAAAACTTACCAATCGATGACCCTAAATCGCTAGTTGATTTAGATATCGAACAGCCCAAAAATCCTACCGGCCATGATCTACTTATAGCGATAAAAGCGATCTCTGTAAATCCTTTAGATACAAAAGTTAGGAAAGGTATGTACTCACTCGTGGAAAAAGCCGATATGCCAACCATATTAGGATGGGATGCAGCGGGAGAAATAATTGCCCTTGGCTCAGAATGTACACTCTTTAGGAAAGGTGACGCGGTTTATTATGCTGGCAGCATTTCGAGACCGGGAACAAACTGCGAGTTTCATTTAGTAGATGAACGTATAGTTGGAAGAAAACCGAATTCGCTTAGCTTTGAAGAGGCTGCTGCTATGCCGCTTACAAGTGTAACAGCATGGGAGTCACTCTATGATAGACTATGTATTTGTGTGAATACCACTAGAAGGTTTTCTCCACAGAGGGGTTCATTCTCAGACTCTAGCAGTAACAAACAAATTCTGTCATCTATCCTTATCATTGGTGGGGCAGGAGGAGTTGGTTCAGTAGCAGTACAGCTTGCAAAAAATGTTTTAGACTCCCCGGTCAATTACTCAACTACGTCAAGGTTGAATGTAATTGCAACTGCATCTAGGAATGAATCAAGAGAGTGGTGTAAGAGAATGGGTGCCGACTATGTAGTAAATTACCGAGAAGACCTTAAGTCTCAAATCAAAAACCTCATAGGTTCAGAATATGTTGACTATATCCTTTGTCTGAATAATACCGATGGTTATTTTGAGGCCATGAAGCAACTAGTTGCCCCACAAGGGCGGATATGTTCCACAGTCGAAACGACGGCTCCAGTAGATCTTGGAGGAATACTTCGCCAGAAAAGCGCTACGTTCGTTTGGGAGCTTATGTTTACGCGGTCACTATTTCAGACCCATGATGTGATAGCGCAACATCATATACTTAACACAGTAGCAGATCTTGTTGATAGTGGAAAAATACGGACTACCCTAACAGATTTGATGTCTCCAATAAATGCCGAAAATTTGCGTAAGGCACATAAAAAATTGGAATCTGGTTCAACAATTGGAAAGATTGTTGTATCTGACTTCTAGATTGAGAGTCCAGCTTAGCTTTGACTTTAGCCTTCAACTCATCCGATATATAACACTGACCCATTTGTTGCGCAAAGTATCTCTTTCAATTATGACCTGTTTAGATATCCAATTTTTTTGGATTGACGTGATGCATCACCTTTTTATCTGCTTATGTATTTAGCCGTCATTGGGCTATTTAATAAGATGTTTCGATGTGAATAATTGATACACAAATAAAATAGCGAATGATGTCTAAATCTCTGTCCTTAGGATTTAGAAGCTGTACCATCCTTGTGGTCCTTAAACTTCTATTTTAATGCCGGTCGTTCTACATTGAAAATTAAAATTAATTGAGCTCTATTTTGTTTGTTAATTCCTTTGCTCTATTTCTAATGGTAACCTCTGTGACACCAGCAGCTTCTGCGATATTCGATTGCGTTATTGTCTCTCCAGTCTTAATACCCGATATGTATAATACTGAGGCGGCAAGACCCATTGGATCCTTGCCAGCAGAGACTTCTTCTTTCATTACCGCGTTCATGATTTCTGCAGCTTTCCTTTTCGTCTTTTCACTCAGCCTAACCTTGTTTGCCACCCTTACTATGCATTTGATCGGATCTTGTTGTGGAATTTTGAGGTCGAGTCTAGTATGAAGTATTCTAAAGTCCTTTGCGACCTCTTTTCTTTTCACATTGCATACAGCCGCAATGTCATCTAATGTTCTCGATGCTCCCAATTCTCTACAAGCAATGTATACAGCAGCTGCCAATACTCCTGATATGGTTCTGCCCCTAGTTAGCTTCATTGACTGTGCCTTTCTGTAAATGTACGCAGCTTTCTCGACTAGGCCATCCGACAGTCCTAGTTTATCTTTCATTATATCCAATTGAAAGAATGCTTGTCTAAGACTTCTATCCTTAGGTGTATGCAGCTGTGACCGCAAATCCCACGTAGCTAGTCTATTCATGGTAATTCGCATCGCGGGATCAAGCTTATTGCCGCTCGCATCTTTATTAGTTCTCCCAATAACAGTCGATAAGCCCATGTCGTGTCTTGCCAAAGACTCTGGGATCCCAATTCTGGTTCTTAATTCAGGTTCTGAAGTAGAAAACACACGCCATTCTGGCCGTACATCTTGCATCTGGTCTGAAATTACTCTCCCACATTTTACACAAATCATCTCTCCAGAGTCAGAATCGGTGATTATACTCTCGCTGCCACAACCTGGACATTTGAGTAAGGAGTTAGTAGTGATAGACGATGTATTACTATTGGAAGGTAAGAAATCACCATAACGTACCGATTTGTTCATACTTATATAATAGGTGTAATTACATATAAAGCATATAGTAAGTTATGACTTACCAACCCGATCGTTGTATGGATTTATGATAAAATTATTAATAGATAATTCGGGCAAATGAATGATTATTTGAATATAGATGCAGATCTCGTGTAATGTTATGCGGTATTACAAATCATTTTAGCAATAATTATAATTATAATTATAAGTATACCAGAGCAGTTTTAACTTGCGAATTGTCAGAAATAATTTTTGGTGGATAGCCACTCCACAAACATATTAAAATTGGATTCGCTGATTGTAAATTCTAAACAGAATGAAAGGCTACACGCAAACGACTCCTAAAATAGAGCTTTAACATCATATTATAATAAAAAATTTGACATTATCATCTAGTATGTACGAATTCCGTTAAGAGATATATACTATATTATAAATAATCGCCTTTTGCTTATCGTACTATTGTAGTGTTACAATCTGTAAAATGAATATTAAACTAAGCTTCTTAAAACAGGCACTGTTTCTTCTATAAGATTGTATTAGCCCATGCGTATCAATGGTTTAGACAAATCCATTTGAGACCATGCGGAATAAATAAAGTAGGCGGCGGCATGTTGCCTAAGCAATTATGAACTCTATTCTTCCTATATAACAAACAGCTGAAAAATATAAAACTGATAACTAATGTGTACTATCGTAAGATTTTATCGCTGTTGGAAGCTATCTCGGAAAAATAGATATTCCATCACTTGTTACAATTTTTATCTCATGCCGGCAATACCAGCAGTATTTACTTTGCAGCTGCTTTTGATCCTGTAAGCTCACGTGATTCGGCAGTATCGTCTTACTGTCCAGTGGACTAAAGAATTCTCCTCGAATTCCCTCAAGTGATTTTGACGGTTGGAATCAGGCAACCCCTAGCATCCATTGCTTTACCAATTTTGGCCATCAATTTTGATAGGTTCTTCAAGTCCTCAGAAGTAAAAACCATAATATTTGCACTTAATGGATTGAATGATGATTAGGCTTTGAACAAAAATTTCTTTGAAATACTTCAAAGGAAGTGTTGATTTCTATGAGGTGGGTAGTATTCTAACAGGAAGTTTCTGTCACGGACGTATTAGTAGGATGTCTTTCTGTCATGTGCGGTTAGTAGGACAAGTGGGCAAGTATTTCTGACGCCATTTTAGAGGATCTAATTTTGAAAATGACGTTCGGGCTTTCATTTATCTCACTCATTTCGAACAAAAACCAGATTGGGTCAATATTCATGATTTTTGTAATGTTCATTTTATCTTTGTTCTATACTTTTATAATCGCTTACTCTTGTAATTTTATTGACCAGGTGACTTGATACATTAGAGCGAGGTGAGAAACCTGCTAGCTTTTTGAAGATTATTCTCATCGGCCCAAGTGCAATAATCTTTTGGCTTATTATATGATATTATATGATATTATACTTCACCATGCATTTAAAGTCAATCAATGTGATTTGTTAAAAGCGTTTACAATATTCACGTATTCATAATATATTCACATTGTAACACTATTAAGTCCCTAAAATCTATGTATACTGTTTTTGAGTAGAGATATAAGTCAATCAACTGTGTCTTTCCGGCCAGAAATTAGTTTGATGTACAAATTAATTTCAATGTCAATTTTATTACTGGTATTGTCAAGTTTAGGCACAGTCAATCAGAATACAGCGATAGCCCAAATGCAGAATCGATTTGTTAGTTACCAGGATCCTATTTATGGCTTTGAAATTCAATACCCAATAGATTGGCAAAAGCTCCAATTTGCGCAGGGAATAACACAGGGTTCACACAATATGATTGTAAATTTTCTCTCGCCACAAAGTGGAGCGTCTCAAATCTTTAGGCAATATCTACTGATAGAAACAGCAAACGTGACTTCTGCAACTTCAAATCCATCTGCATTTTCAAAACAGGAGTTAAACTTCCTGTCTCAATCTTTTCCTGATTTTACTCCAGTTAACACAAATGCGAGTAGTTCTCTAGCAGGGCAAAATGCATATTCTGTTGTATTCACATATAAGGATCCAATCGCTGGTGTAGGAAAAGCGATGGCTATATGGACCCTTCACAACTCAAAAGCCTATATTCTTTCTTATCATGCAGATCGTAGTAATTATGGCACATATTTGACCGCGATAGAAAAGATGATACGTTCGTTCAAAATAGTGCTAAAATAGCTTAAATGCCCTTTGGATCCATTTTTTGTTGTGTTGTTCGACAAACTTCACCCTCCCTACTTCTGAATAGTGGATTTAATCACTCAACGACCTACCTATCTGCATATTGTTACTTGTTTTGACCATTTACGCAGGATGAAAAAAACTAGCTTAGTTTGGTTCAGCGTGATAGCTTTCTTACATTTTAATCATCTACTGTTGAAGTTTCTTGACAGGATCTTTCTGTATAATTCTTGTTACGTAATAACATTGCAGTTTAAATATCAGATAGCTCTTCATTATACAATCATTTTAGCCCCTTTTGATATGCTTTGCTGCAGAATATTTGAAATGTGGAAAGGGAAAGCCTTGCTGGTGACTCTTAGTGGCCCGGTGATCCTTTTCACCTGGTGACCGTTAGCTGGTAAGTGGAATAAGTTGAGTTGGAACACCACCGACCTGACTACTCGGGCCTCTTAGATCTTCAATAATTTCAATATTTGAGCAGGGATCCGTGACAGTTGCCTCAAAGTAGTAATTGTAGGAGAAAGCAAAGTGGGTCTGACACAAGCCAAACATAAAAGTGAATCCGATATAGAACTAAGCATTCAAAATAATGACATAAAAAAGGGTGTACCAAGAAACCGCCATTTGGCATATCCAAAGCTTGTTTAACAAGTTGCAGGTAGACAAGATGGCCTATGAAAGTTATTACTAAAGATATCATTGTCAACTCAGGTGGAGAGAATGATATGATCGACCTCACAGCACCATCCTCTAAGGCAATTCAGGAAACCAAACTCCAAAATGGAAGTATTACAATATTCGTGGTTGGATCAACAGCGGCTGTAACAACCATTGAGTATGAACCTGGACTTAGAGCTGATTTTCCTAAAATGCTGTCTAGGATTGTCCCAAAAAATACAGAATACGAACACGACAAAACTTGGCATGATGGAAATGGCCATTCACACGTTCGTGCCTCCTTAGTTGGTCCAAGCCTAACAATTCCTTTTAAAAACAACACTCTCCTGTTAGGAATGTGGCAACAAATCGTCCTGATAGAAATGGATACTAGAAAAAGAGAGCGTCAGATCATAATGCAAGTAATAGGCGAATGACATTAACTTCATATAAACCGGCCACATTAAATGATACTTTACAACACCATTCTTCCAAACGATATTGAGTTTGTAGGGTGTTCGGTACGCTTTTCAAAATATTTTCTTTTTTAAATATCTTTTTCTTCTTAATTCAGTTGGTAACTCAATTGCATATTTTGTTAAACCACCAGCGTTACGTTCACATTTGAAAACAACCTGATCTTTTTATGACTTTTGAATATTCTATACTTTGCATGCTATGCCATGTTAAATAATAAGTAATCAAAGTGGCTCATAACATTTGGTACAAGTTGCCAGGTTATAATAGCAATAATATTAGTAGTATTTATTATCCCGGGTGCGCCAACTCTGTCCGTTCTTCTCTTTTCCAGTGGAAATGTGCAATCCCACGATCAATAAGATGCAACCAAGAATAATCAGTACCACAGCAACATCAGGTACATACGATAAGATTGTTATATTCGTATTTATTCTAGAACAAGCCTGAAACAAGACATTTGACACAGCAGGAACATTGCAAGCCACTTGAGCTAGACTAGACAAAGGCGACATATCAGCAGCCCAGAAATACATGAAGGCTCCAAGCAAAATAAATAGTCCGCCCCAGGATGTCCCTATAACAAACCAAAATGTTCGTGCGTCTATAGCCATCTTCTAGTAATAACATTCGGTCAATACTTAAGCGAAACTATAGTTAGTTAACTACGTATGTAAATTTGTAAACAAATTAATGATAAAAATACAAACCATGCAAAATCTATATAATGATTTTACAGGATACTCTGCGCAAAGATGTTGCTGTCCCCTTACAATCCCAAGGGACCATGCGAATTCTGTCGTGGATAGACAATTACCATAACTTGAAACAACCTTCCGAAACGGATAGGTATCGGTTATATCGCGGGGCATGTAGTAGTACAGCGCAGTATGTCAAGATATTCAAAGAAGGACAGTGATCTGTATTTGAGAATATCTCGAGTAAGTCTATACATTTCTAATAGAAAAATAGGATTCAAGGTACTAGTACAAGTTTGGGACTTGGGACATTATAAATTTAAAGACAGGTTTTGAACTTAGTATCAGCTAAAAAACAAATTCTCGTGTTACTCCACTCCTTTTTCATCATTTCTATACTAGCAAAGGGCTAATTTAATAGATCTGGCAGGGGAAGTTGCATCAGAGGTGCCAATTATTTATGGAACACACTTGCACAATAAACGTTCAGGCAATCGCAAGGGCATAGCACCAGGGATGAAAAAAGAAGTGGTTCGTTCGATTGAAGTGACACCAAGCCGACAGAAATGGAACATAGTTTTAAGTTCTCATGTTGAAAATAGGATTCTATAATATTATTATTGACGTGAGATGAAGGTGAAAATCGTACTAGCGTCGGTTATCATACGCGCAATACCGATAGGTTTGTCGATCATAGTCACATTTTGAAGTAGAAAATTTGGTTTAGACTTGCTTCAATATCCCCGCAGGAAAGAATAGAGAGTAACACCGTACGTGCGCCGGTATTTATTGGTAGGGGGTGATGTAACGAGCACAAAACATTGAAAAGTGACACCTTCAGCGATATCATCGTATCGTTATCCGAATAATAATCTAAACAGAGCTGAGCATTAACTTCACTATGTCCAAAAAATATATCTATCGGGCCCGGTTAATTGGGGCTTCTAAGGTTTCATCACTTTTGCCCCCGTTATATTCTTATTGCCGACCTGACACTTGCTGAACAGATCTAATTAGTATATTTTCTAGTTCCTCCAATATAAAAAATAGATGATAAAGGGATATAATCTCTCTTGCTACATATTCTTCAAAACTTTCCTCATTTTCAGTCAATCAATTTCTTGTTGATAATCGGAAAATTGTCTTGAATCAATTTGCAGATACTCGAAATATCACAGGGCCTGTTACGAGTGCCCACTGTCGAGTTGTTTTGGGAAATTATTACATGCTTAATAATGAGGGGATAATTAAATAGTCGAATCGAAGTAGCANNNAATATTCCTCAGTGTCCATTAATCGATGTAAGATAAATATTATATTTGTGAAGCGGAGGCTCATTCCTATTAATTTAATGTAAAAAGTTTTTCTTAGTTTACATAGAAATTCCTGCATCTTTCGTATCCAACCATTTAACCTCTCTCTTTACAGGAGAAGTAGAGACTAAACTTTATAAATAAAAATGCTCCTTCAAATCAGTTTATGGATCAGTTCGGATTTCATGAGGTAAAAAGCTACATTGTCTAGTATCGCTTAAAAATAAGTTTCAATGCCATCTGATAGGGGCATGATTATCCATTATAAAAACAGCTATTGATCCTGGTTATATAATAAAGGAGCACAATCCAATTGCAATAAATTAAAAGGATACCACTTACATACTTAGAGCTGCAAACTCAACATTTAGTCGGTTTCGGTTCTGTGGTCTGAGTAGTAACACTTGTTCTAATCATTCTATATCTGGTAAGTAAAATTGTCAATCGATTTTGATAAACTGACAAATGAGTATATCATTTAAGAAAAGCTAGTAAATTTTTAGCCCGGCTCTGGAGTCAACTAGCAAACCTATGATAATTCAGAAAAATATATGACGATGGTTTAGGATAGATGAAGAAATGGCAACCTTTACAAGCTACGTGTCTCTATGAATTCCAGGAGGTAAATGCCTGAGAATTGGCTTTGCTAACTTAGCCTTGGATAAAAGGTTAGTTAAAGAGCTTATCTCTTGAAATTGAATAAATGCCGCAAGGAGAGATGGGAAAAAGGAGACAAAGTGAAGTAACCTTATGGGTAAATGAAATTAAAGAAAATGTTTGGTATGATCTTCACACAAGACATACGAGAATAGTCGTCCAAATTCAGCAAATTACAACACTAAACATACTACTGAGAGAACAAAAAGGAACGATAAAAATCCCACTTTCAGAGCTAGATGATGTGATTATAGTGAATGAGCATCGCATCGGGCATGGTAGGCACGCTGGGTTTTCAATGGGTAGGTATTTTACTCCGAATTATGGATCTGGCGATTATGATCATAAGTTAGTAGGAGATCTGGTCTTTGTGCATAATCGTGAACATAAGATTACATTTCGTAACATAATGGATCCTAGAAGTGTTCAGAATCTCGTGAAAGCTGAGAAGAAAAAATTGCACCCAATGCAAAATTTCAAGTCGACGATGAATTTTGCTACTACAACTAAAATGTCCATGTCGAATACCGAATTTTTAATGTACAGACATGAAGCCTTCAAGATGGAGATTCCATCCAATTGGATCATTATCAACAAGCACAATGCACCAAGTGGAAAGTTTGTAGTAGTATTTAAAAACCCACCATTAGATTCTGTAGACGCCCTGTCAGTAGAAATCGAACAGAATACAAGGAACTTAACAATAGAAGACTTTTCTAACCTGGATCTTATGCTATTGAAGCGCGGCGTTCTGCATTTTCGTTTAGTTGAATTTACTAATACTTTTGATTGGGCAGGACAAACAGCGTACAAGATCATCTATGATGGAATAATCCACAACAGATCGGTTAGACACATGCTTATATTTACGATCAAAAATTCAAAGTTGTATAGACTGGTATTCATTTGCGAAACAGAGAAATTCTTTGAGAGGTTACCAACCGCGATTCGCATGATAGACTCCTTTAGTTTTGCAATCGATACTCACAATAATGATAATGGTGAGACCAACACTCGCTAGAATAGATATCAATTAAACATATGAAATACATATGATACAAACAACATAGCATAGGCTCATTAATATTGAATTTTTGGTTGGCTGCTTTGATCTAGCAACCTTGTTTAATAGTAGTTGATTGTAGGAATATTAATTGGTCGATGTTTTTTCACACCTATCTCCATTTTTCCTTCAGATAATGGATTTGTTCGGTACTATGGCATTCGCTGTAACCGGTGCATTTAAGGCAATTGAACATAAAACGGATTTAGCGGGAGTAATCATTCTTTCTACAATAACTGGAGTAGCCGGTGGAGTAATTAGAGACATGATTTTTGGGATATATCCACCTGCTGCTATCACTAACCCATCGTACGTCATAGTAACGGTCTCTAGTGGTATTGTCATATTCCTTCTTTACCCGTCGCTAAGAAAACATTGGGGTTTATTTTTGAAATTCGATGCCATTGGTCTGGGTGTATTCAGTGTAATTGGCGCCACTGTCGCATATGATTTATTTGGGTTGAACTTTCTTGTCTTGACTTTTGCTGGCATTTTAACTGCAGTGGGAGGTGGGATATTAAGGGACTTGTTCGTAAACGAAATACCCCTTGTTTTTGTTAAGGAGTTTTATGCCTCTGCTAGCTTCCTTGGAATCATAATTTTCTTTGTCCTGTTAGTGGTCGATATCAACTTGAATATTGCCACTATTGTATCTATGCTCGTAGTAATCTCCGTTCGCTTTGTTGCAATGAAATTTAATTGGAATTTACCAAGGGCAAGAACATGACACCTGGTGATAGATGAGCCACGAGATATATTTAATATATTTAACACACATATGAGCTTTGAACCCCTTCACTCACAAAATATGCATTGCATACTCTAGCCCAGAAAATCCGACCATTCTGTTCCTCCAACCAATATCATGTGTTTAAATACTATGCAATTTGAAATGGTTCTAAAATTTATGAACATTAGTTTGAAATCTATGCTCTAAATATTGTATGATTGGTTTGATGACCTTTCCTTACTATGCTAATCGGCACCGAATCCGGTTCAAGATCCTTTATAGATCTGCATCTATTTCTCAATGTCATTTCGGTTATGCCTGCCGCCCTTGCAATATCAGATTGAGTTCTTTTTTCGCCAGAATTCATGCATGATATATATAGAACTGCAGCGGCCATCCCCATTGGATCCTTTCCAGCAGTTACTTCCATACTGATAAGTTGAGACATTAATACTATAGCCCTGCGTTTTGTCCTTTCTTCTAAATTTACCTTGTTAGAAACTTTAATGATGCATTTAGTAGGATCTACAGTAGGAATCTTTACGTCAAGCTCGACAATCAGAAGCCTATAACTTTTTGCCAAGGTTTTATGTTTAACGTTGTTGGCCCCTGCAATTTCCTTTAATGATTTTGGGATTCCCAATTCTCTGCAGGCAATATATAGGGCTGCATCCAACACTGCAGAAATCGTTCTTCCTCGAACTAGCCCTCTTGTCTGTGCCTTTCTATAGATATACGCAGTCTTCTCTACTACTGTTTCTGGAAGTTGGAGCTTATCTTTCAAAGAGTCAAGTTGTGCGAAAGCATCTTTTAGATTTCCATCGTGGGAATTACTCGCTTTTATTCTAAAATCCCACCTTCGAAGTCTTTCCATTCTAGAACGCATGTCTGAATCGAGGACATGGCCGCTCGCATCTTTATTAGGTCTTCCAATAGTGGTAGAAAGCCCTTTATCGTGACGAGCCAAAGAAATCGGAAGTACACCGTTCGCCTCAAGATCTGATCCTCTGGTTCCCAGCGACATCCACCAGTTATCCCGATCTTGTATATTGTCAGAAATTACTAGACCGCAGTTGCTACATATGATCTCACCAGATTCATGGTCAGTTATGACTTCCTCGCTCTTACAGGCAGAGCAGGCGGTCCTAAGTTGTTTCATTGGGAATACCATTAAATTCATATGTCAGCATAAGATGAATTTTGTTTCTTCCAGTCTACAACGAAGCTCTAAATCTCTATTAGTTTGGGTTCCTTTTTTTATGGAGATCATATTCGAAGCTAGCACGACCCATCTATTTCACTCTTGTAATACATTCGTCGAATATATCATCCACATCTTCTGCATTTAGTAATAATCATACATGCTGAAAAGCTTCTCAACCGGCCCTACCATTATGTTTAGCAAAACATTCGATATCTTTGGACTGAGATTGTAGATGAGCAATTTGATACTTAACTTCGTTTGAGTTCTCAAAAATATATATTTCAGTAGACAGACTTCTTATTGGCATTTGAAGAGAATTTGTTGGATGGCTATGCCAGTCTTTATTATTGCATTA
>NZ_QURE01000153.1:0-2169 GCF_009898475.1 Nitrososphaera sp. AFS
AGTGTTGATGATATGGGCTACTTCAAACACATTTGCCATTGGTATGAATGCTGGTGTAGATAAACTCTATTCAGATGCAATCCATAATGGGGCAGTAGTAAAGCTACTGATTCCATATGGAAGTGAAATGGAGACCATAATAAAAGATTTAAAAATGTCAATTCCACGAGTTAATGTCAGGATTGCAGATAAGAGTTTAGAAACCAAACTTACAATTCTAATTGTGGATGGAAGAGAGGTTATGACATGGGAGTTAAGAGATGATAAATTAAAAAATCCATACGAGGCCGGTGGCTTGGCAACATATTCTAATAACAAGTCAATTGCTTCATCATATGCAACTATATTTGAAACCTTTTGGAAACAAACAGAATTGTACGAACAATCCCAAAATTTCAATAAAATGCAAAAGGACTTTGTCAATATAGCAGCTCATGAACTTCGTACTCCAATTCAACCCATAATTGGATTATCCGGTCTGTTAACCCATTCAAAACACTTTGAAGAAAAAGAACAAGAAATGCTAGACATAATAATCCGAAATGCGAGAAGATTACTAACGCTTACCGAAGATATCTTAGATGTCACAAGAATAGATAGTAAGTCACTATATCTAAAGAAGGAACGATTTAATTTAAGTGAAATATTAAGAAACGTCGTCTCTGACTTTCAGAACCAGCTTAGTAAGGAACACAAAAATACTAAGCTAAGCCTAGAGTATATAGGACCTGAAAACGATATCCTTGTGGATGCAGATAAAAGTAGGATAAGCCAGATAGTATCAAACCTTTTGAGTAATGCCATTAAATTTACAGACCAAGGTAAAGTGAGCGTGGTGGCTATCCATGATGAGCATAAAGCAATTGTAAGTATAAAAGATAGAGGATCTGGTATAGATCCTGAAATAATACCTAGATTGTTCACCAAATTTGCTACAAAGTCAGTTACAGGTACTG
Source organism: Nitrososphaera sp. AFS (assembly GCF_009898475.1). Classification (GTDB taxonomy): domain Archaea; phylum Thermoproteota; class Nitrososphaeria; order Nitrososphaerales; family Nitrososphaeraceae; genus Nitrosopolaris. Next base: position 957 of record NZ_QURE01000153.1, read on the forward strand.
GACTAGGACTTTATATTTCAAAGAATATAATTGAAGCTCATAGTGGTAGAATATGGGCTGAGAATAACAAAGACGAAAGTGGTGAAGCTAAGGGTGCTACATTTAGCTTTAGTCTACCATATAATATAGAAGAGAACAATAGGGTTCTGTCCCATTAATGTCGGTTCATAGACTTGTTCACTTGGGGCGTTTCTTTCCGTTATGTTTATTCCCAGACTTATGATAGTATATAAGTATGCAGATGGCTTTAGGTCTGCAGTCTCGATAATCTAAATGCCGACTTTGCTTCATTCTAGATTATGTGTGTCTCATCTAAGCGATTTAAGTCAGAGATGAGAGTATCCCTCGAAAGCATAAAGAAAGAACTAGCTGCAAAGAGACCCACTTCAACTCAGGTCAGGTTTCAGTAAAGTCGAAAGCAGAGTTACGGCCAAACGACAAACAACGATGTCCCACCCCGGAGGAACACCCTGAAACCGAAAGCCTGCTTACGACATAAGAAAAATATTCGATTCTGAAAAGAGATGCATCTGACATTGCGAAAAGGGTAGGAGTAACACAAGCAACCTACGATCGATCAACTGAGATAAGACCAACCGATTGTTGTGAAGGAACAAAGATACTGTCCCCCCTCTGTCAACAATTCCTAATTTTTCATGGTTTCTACCCAAAGATTTCTGGATTTAAGAATTTCAGAAAGGCAGGATTAAACCAGCCGTCAGGTTCCACTTGTTTCCAGATCTTCCCCCAAGTTCCTTGCCAAAAGCAATTTCTCATTTATTGTAACCACTGCCCATTCATTATCGTCAAGAACTTTCTCGCATCTCATAAGCGTGAGCATAGTTGGCCGAATTATGATATTTGACGTCAGCAGTGTTACAATAGCTCCAAGTTTAGGGTTACCGACGGTCAAGAAGGTGTTTTTACAGGAATATCCGCATATAGCTGGTTTGTACTATTAAGAGTACTATCTTCCTGGTGCACTTGGAATTATTAGCCTAATTCTGCCCAGAAAAATTACTCAATGTGGGTTTTCAGAATCTAATATCTAGAATAAACTCCGCTATTCTTTTATTCCAAGTTGTGCAATTGTAAATATGATAGTTCCTCCAAATAAGATATTGATAAACAAATCAAAAGATGATATAGACGTTACAGATTCTACGTCACGTAGTCTTACATGCTGTCCCCAATGTAATTTGAATAATACAAT
>NZ_QURE01000153.1:2191-3426 GCF_009898475.1 Nitrososphaera sp. AFS
CCGGGGATATTGTTTGCACCAAATGCGGTATGGTGATTCCAGACAATCTGCTAGAAATGAAAGCTGAATGGAATGGTGCAGTTGCCTTAAATGAGTCTGAAATTAAAGCTAGAACTGGACTCCAACAATCATCCCTTGCTAGTCATGATATGGGACTATCCACAGTTATCGGGAAAGAAAACATAGATGCTAGCAAGAAAAAAATTGAGCCTTCTATTCTTTCTTCAATGCAACGATTGAGAATTTGGGACTTTAGAACGCAGGTTCAAAGTAGCAGTGATAAATCTCTTAGAATTGCATTTAGCGAACTAGGTAGATTAAAGGATAAACTTGGTTTATCCGAGGCAATTGTTGAGAAGGCTGCGTATATTTTTAGGAAAGCCCATCAGAAAGGAAAACTGCGTGGTAGATCCATACCTGCAGTCATGGCGGCTTCCATATATATTGCATGCAGACAAATGGAAGCATCAAGAACGCTAGACGATATTGCCGCTATTAGTAATGTCAAACGAAAAGCTATCGCCAAATATCATAGAGAGTTAGTACTTGAATTTCAAATTGAACTTCCGGAGATCGATAGTGCAAAATGCATTTCAAGAGTTGCAAACAATGCAAACATAACTGAGAAAACAAAGCATCATGCTATCAACCTCATGAATCTCGTTATTAAACAAGGCATATCTGCAGGAAAGGATCCAATGGGACTTGCAGCCGCTGTCCTCTATACATCATGTGTAAAGACTGGTGAAGAAAAGAGCCAAATGGACCTTGCCAATGCAGCGCAGACAGCAGATGCGACGGTTAGAAACAGAGTCAAAGATCTAAAGAAGCGTCTTGAATTGAATAAATGAGCATTTTGAGATAAATCTTGTTCAAAAGCCTGAAAGTGGTCCTCAACAGCAGGTAATGCAAGAATTTTTTACTACCTACAATAACACTAGCGTGATCTGTTGGCCGTAGTCATTCGATGGATGTCATAGGATGAATAATTATTTTCCTGGCTAACAGTGGAAGCTAGGTAGACTTTCTTTTCGTTAACGCTCATATGAGTTCACCTGATTTAGGTCAGCAAGTATTTCTGTCGCTGTAGGTGGCCTACGGACCGCTATAATATTATTGTCATAACACCAATTAACACCGTTTATGCTCAACTCACGTGCGTTCTCATGTTTCGAAAGTCGGCCTGTAAAGACGAATCCTTTAGTCGTCTGCTTTGGAGCTGCATCTTGTGTTTG
>NZ_QURE01000153.1:3432-3859 GCF_009898475.1 Nitrososphaera sp. AFS
GAAAACTTTTCCCTAATCTCGACTCGATTCAACGTTTTGGCTATGTCTAGCTTGAGCCTTGCTTGTCTCATAGACAGAAAGTTGCGAATATGCTTGACTTTGCAGCGTGTAGCAACCTTGCCACGCCGCCACATTATATGACGTTGTGCACCCTAATGTATCAGAAGGAAACTACTAGGAGATTGAAACATGTCCTCCTCCTTTACCATAGATGATTGACCCAATAGCACGAAAATAACCTCTTATAACTAACATCCAAAGAACGGAAGTAAGCTCAACTCGACCCTCACTATTTCTACGGCGGCGAGCAATGAAATGCCTGGAATAACAAGAGAAGCAAGAGCGGCAATAAAATACCCAAGCGATAAAGCAACGAGTACAGTAATAGCGACGTCCAACAACGGTTCTGTATATTCTTTTCAGGAAT
>NZ_QURE01000153.1:3880-8307 GCF_009898475.1 Nitrososphaera sp. AFS
TCCAACATCCAACTTTCTCTTTATTGATTCAAAGATTTTGAATCTGCTTCCCCATTCCATACAGAAATGAAGACACAAAGCTGTTTTCTGGTAAAGTAACTCTTGATAAAATGGCAGGTGTTCTAACCCACTCTGTATATCCGATGTGGTGCTTCAATGAAAACGAAAATGACAAAAGCACTTGCTATTGTAATGGTTTTAGCAGTTGACACTTGTAACATCAGATGCATTAGCCATAGTCAAACATCACCATAGTCATACAAGCAACAGTAGCAGCACAACTGACTCAACAAATACTACACCCATAGCCAAACAACATCACAGTCATAAAAGCAGCAGTAGCACGATTGCTCACTCGGCAGCTTTGGATAACTCAACCAGCTTCAATGACAATAACGGAATAAGCACTGACACCGGCATAAGTAGTAGCGGATTTCACCACCACAGCACGAGCACGGTTACTGGTACAAGCGGCAGTGGACATCACCACCACCACCACAGTACTAGTACGACTAGCAGCTCTTCACATCACACCACCCATCACACCAGTGTCACTAGTCTCGTAGTCTCTCCCCAACCAACACTACTCTACTAAAAATTGATACTTTATTAAACCAAAATCTCTATTTCTTATTGTTATGTATTAAGATGTTTATTAGTACCATTTGACTTTTAATAGATTGTTAATTATGTTAATATGATTGAATTGGTATCCAGCCCAAAATGATTAAACTGACCAAAGAAGACTTGAAATTTAAAAAGTCTGCAGAATATCGTGATAGAAAAGAGAATATTTTAAATGCTGCTAATATTTTGGGCATGATCAACAGCTCTGGAATAAAGTACCATCTCAACCCCGATAAACAACGAAATTTGATTGAAATTGTTGTGTCTTTTATGGGATTGGGTAATTCTTCTTATGGATTATCAGATTATGTTTGCAATCGAATTTGCATGTTTGAACGAGAGCAAAAGACAAATGAAGAGATTAGTGATTGGTTAAGACGAATGGCAAAATAAATTATGGTACCAAAATAATTGATGTGACCGCTGAAGACTTTCAATTTAAAGATTTGGCGATTACCTAGTTGTGGAGTCTCGATTTTGATCGAGTATCCCAAAGAAAAGTATGAATGGAGAATTTTATGGATTTGCGTTAAATGGATACAAATTAGTTATGTAACAAAATCCATAAATCATTAGAATGCATAGTTGGTAGGCTAGAACTGCGTACCTCACAAGGCGCGGCAATGATTAATTCAGATTAATTCATTTTTGACGCCTACGGCAAGATAATCTTTTATTCTTACTATGACTCAGAATGTATTGATATGAGAAACAATAATTGAGATCTGTTTGGATTTAAAAGTAGGGGTAAAGATGGAATCTGAAATCGTTTATCATTGTGATCGTCTGAAAGTTTCAGAGTTGGTTTTTCATCGAACTAGATAGAATCAATTGTCCATACTAGATACTAGTGGACTATACGCTACATAAAATTTTTTGAATAAATTGTAGAGAAACTTTGAACCGCTTTAAATATAGATTAGAAGATTTTTATATATGTATCTTACTTTCTTCGAAGTTTATATAGTATTTCTACAGAATCAAGTTAACATGCATTATTCAGACGAAAATTACAGAAAATTAAGCATAATAGCCGCAGTAGCGATTGCAATCGCAGCTATGATGATTCCAGGCGCGAGTCTCGCGTCAAATGCATATGCATCTCATGGAAATAGCGTGAAAGATAGCGGAAACGTAGCACAAGACACTCATCAGTCTAACTCCATCAGCTCATCTGACTCGGGAAGTGGGGGAAAGTCAAGCGCAGATCACAATAGTCAATCTAATGACGCCACGAATACAGCACACGTCCACATTCACAATGGACATCACAGCGACAAACATTCTAGCAAATATACTGGTAGCAAAGACAATAAACACGGAAAGAATGGCGGTAGTATAAAAGATAGCGGCAATGTGGCCCAATCGATAAGCCAAACGAACTCCATTAGTGCTTCTAACAGCGGAACTGGCGGCAGCGCAAGTGCAAGTGGTAACACTCAAAGTAATGACGCAAGCAATAGCGCAACCGTTCACATAAGCAACGGTCATCATCACAATAATGGCGGTCAACCAGTATGGTCTGGTGACAGCAAGAAAGGCGGTAGTATAAGTGACAGTGGAAATGTAGCACAGTCCATCGATCAGTCTAACTCAATTACAGCTAGCAACTCTGGAACTCTCGGTAGTGCAACCGCAAACGATAACACTCAATCTAATACTGCTACTAATACAGCTAGTGTAGATATCCATAACGGTGGAAATAATAACAACAATGGCGACCAAAAATGGTTAACTGGAAATGATAACAATGGCGGTAAAAATGGTGGCAGCATAAAAGATAGCGGCAATGTACTCCAGACCATAGACCAATCAAACAGTATAAGTGCTACTAACACTGGTATTCTTGGAAGCGCAAGTGCTGACAATAATCATCAGACAAATACAGCTACTAACTCTGCGGATGTAGATATTAACAACCATGGTAGTGGTTCCATAGACAACAGCGGCAATGTAGCTCAGTCTATCACGCAATCAAATTCAATTAGCGCAACAAATAACCCAACGCCTCCTCCACCTGGTGTGGCAATACTTTGTCCAGTTCTCGGACCATGCAGTAGTGCCAGTGCAGACGGTAATACACAAACAAACTCGGCCACAAATAGCGCTGACGTAAGCATCGGAAACCACTAGCAAACAACTGCTACTCTTTTTTATTTTTTGTTTTGAACTAGTTGATTTAGTTAATAGAATGCGTGTTTAGAGAAGCTATTTGGCTATTTGGCTATTTGACTTTTTTCGCATATTGAATACGTACTAATAATACAATCTTTTATCTGGCAGGCGATTTTAATTCATTGTATTTATAACCAGATTTGCCAAGTATTTGTGTAATTTAGATGAGCGTAAAAGACCGAATAAGAATTGAAAGTAAATAAAACAAAAGCACAAATCAAAGCCCACATTGCGCCAGCTCTGACTTGAGTACTTATGGCGTCACACGTACACTGAGTGGCGATGTAAAAAGATATCGATGTAAAAAGTGTGGTAAATATTTTAGTTTTGGGCCAAAAACTCGCAAAATTAATTATGGCACTGAAACAATATTTACAGCTCTACTAATGGATCGCAACTTTTATACAACAGACAGATAAGCGAATTTTTGTTGAAAGCTCGTCAAGTAAATGCAATGCATGAGATGGTGAGTAAATGGTCACGAAAAGCACGTGAAATAATAAACCAAGACCATGATTGGCAACGAGCTATAGAAAAAAATCCGGATAAGGCGCTATGCAGTATAGCTAAGATAATCGCTAAAGGCTCTGAGCATAAATAGAGTACGACAAATAGTGACTGATGCTTTAAGATGTCCATTGAGTAGCAGTATGGTATTGGAAGAAATACCAGATCAAACCCAATAAAATAAATGTAGCATTGAGTTTATAGAGAGCAGTATTATTAATTGAATATTCATTTGACGGTGCACGTCACTTTTATGATTCTGACTAAATCAATAGAAAAAAGAATTGTTTATATGTTTACAAAAATTGGAATTCTGCTTCCGTCTGTTTTTTTAAACTGAGCTTTGGATGATACACAAACAGTCCGCGATGCAGTTTACTCAAGCCAGCTAGAGGCGGCTTTTGATTGCGCGTGAATTAAGCTCAACAAAGCTACTAGTTTACCAGACTTTTAAAGACACTTTGGAATAGTATGGTGCAGACTTTGCTAGCTTGGAATAAAGCCATTGAAAGCTTGAATTTATCTGGCACATAGTAATTTGAGCTGCATACTCTGAAGTACATCCAGCTGCTCTGTCACCGGCTTGAAGTTTCGTTTGATGGGACTGCCAATTCGACAACTTTGCTACAAACAAACGTAGCCGCTGATTACATTCCATGGAATAAATACACTTTTCTGGTTATGTAATATAGCAAAAATCAACATTCTACTACAGCTAATTTTTTCTAGAAGATTTTGATAGAATACGTAAGTACACAAGAGACTAAGTTTCTTCTAGTTAAATGTACAGGTCGATATGCTCTGATTAATCAATTAGTCAGTTAGCAGCAAGTCATCTCCGAAGTGGGGTTCTGCAATCTTGACTATGGCGTACCTACCCCATATGCGCAGGCTAGTAGGCAAGTGAGATTTGCAAGTGGCTTGGCCGGTGGTCATTATCTTTGAGTTGGAGGACTATACCATGGCCTTCAGCTTACTGTAAATGCATCGGGCAGAATCGACCTATCGTACTTGTAATCGGGAAAAACAAAAAATAAGAGAGATTGTGCTTTGTTTAAGGTTTAGGTCAGATTATTAATGTCCGTGTCCGTGTACTTCGGCATCGTTACTTGCATCAT
>NZ_QURE01000053.1 GCF_009898475.1 Nitrososphaera sp. AFS
TGAAAAGACCACAATAAGAAGCTCTGTGGACGAGGAATTAGCCAAGTTAAAGGCTGAACGTGATAAAAGCCGGAAAAAAACTAACAAACAAGAGAAGACAGAGCAGGAAGAAGAGAATAAAATCGACCAAGACAAAAAGGTAGAAGAGGGGAAAGAAGAGCAGGTGATGGTTAGTAGTTGAAAAGACAGGGAACAACGAACGCTAGACAATTAAAGAAATCATCGTCTATCAGACGCCAAGGTGAAAGATTCAAGAAAATAGGAAAAGCTAGAGAGAATTCCTCAATTTCTCAAACTAAGATTAGCACAAATGAGAAGGTGAAGTCTCCCAGATTAAAGCAGAAACAATTGATAGTCAGAGTGATGGATCTTGGACAGTTTAATTTGAATATGAAAAATGCAAAAGAGATCAATCAACTTGATAACTCTCTAGTTGATATAGTAAAAAGGTACAATTTGCTAAAAAGAGAATTTGGGAAGAAACTAACTAAGATGCTGTCATTAGTTGTAAAACAGGGAAAATCTTTAGATCAAAAGCAAATTGTTAAGTCGGATATCATACTCCCCCCTAGTGATATCTCCATTGACGAGGCAAGTAAGCTATTTATTGGAGAGGGAATTGTGCATAAATCTATTCTTCATTAGCATGTCAAAAAAACATACAAAACTCAATGTCTATGCAGAAATCACAAAAGTGAATAATTAATAATTAATTTACACTCAAGAGTACGATGGCACAGTCCCTGGGTAAGTTTCGAGCACAGCAATGAACTCATATTGATGTAACTGCATTCTTTATTCTTTTCAGCACATGGTTCAAAATTGGATGGTTTTCAAAAAGTCCTGATCAACTCTCATGTCTTACCTAGCTGCCCATTTACCCTTGTTAGGGAATAGATGACTGATCTATTTGCCAAAATAATTTCAACAAATCATTAGTTTGATAATAATAGGATTGTTCTTATTATCTTGATAAAGTAAATACAAGTCCTTTCCTTCTCACTCTAGGTTCAAGGATAAACCAAGCTTGATATATTTTGCGCAGAAATATGAGCTATCTTATTGTTTGCTGGGACGTAGTCATTTAGACTCTCATACAGATCTATGAATCGCCACCCTTTTCTTGTTGTCCTCAAGGTTTTTTTATTGCTATTGAATTGTAACATACCAATTTCAAGAAGATAAATCACTATTTCCTTAGCTTGTTGAGCGTTTAGCGATGCTCCCTTGATGACATTTAGATCGCTCAGTATTGTGACTTGCAGTTTTCAGAATGTCCAAAAATATATCATACTTACTGCGAGATCTCATTGTCAAAAATAGTAGAGCTATGAACTAAATAAGAAATACGGTTCTGAGATAGCTATATAGATAAATCTTTTGCCTTGTACATTTGGCACGCAGCAAGGTTCATGGGAATAAATTCTGTAGAATACGATAAATTTCAATACCAATCAATCTTGGAAACTACTTATTTTTGGACATCTAAAGGTGGACGTGGAACACTATTAGAAAGTGTCATTGCGTCTCTCGGGAATTCATATTCTGATTCTAATATTCCAAGTAGGAATAAAGCCTTTGCACTAGCCGGTGGACCCACATAGCAGAAGATTGCAATTTTCTTATGAGCTCAAAGTATGTCTTACAATGTCCTAGATATCGTCATATCCTACTTTATTCCAGAGTCATTAGGCCACAGATCATTTGGAAGAAAAATAACTGTGAGTGCTGTTCGTAGTATCCATACTAGTTATAAAACACGTTTCTTCCCTCGATTGTTAGAGGACCCAAACATCTCACCTGAAGACAAAAGAAAGATAAGTGAATTGCTAAAGAAGCCATGGGGCCCATATATTCAAAGTGCATTAAACACCTGGAAATACGCATTTGATTCCTCAGCTTTGCTATATGCCATTGTCTGTTCTGTTCCCACAGTAGTTGACCCATCAACGTTGATGTGGCTAACTAGTGCGAAAACAGTAAGACAGTACTATGTTCAGCAGAAATACTAATCTAGTAAAGAATAATGCGGTCATGAAAAGCAATCTCTAAAGCCGCATTTGCCACACTATCTTATAAGTGCAGAGCCTCTGTCGCTATGTAAATAATGCCCAAGTAATATTTGATTTTAAAATTTTAAGTTTATAATAGATCGAGGTGTAACCACACTTTTAACATAGGTTCGTAGACTCATCAAATTTTGATAATGTCAAGCCGAAGCGTTTTGTATAGGAGTTTCTATAGTAACTGCTCGCTGAATTGCTCTATAATTAAACACAATATATTTTCAAATGTATTTCAAACCAAATAAAAAAAGAATCTAGGGAGACTAGATTGATATCTGTCTTAGTGATCTGGAAATACAAAATAATAAACCAAGCCCTCATATGTGATAGTCCTTCTAATTCTTTGCTCCATGCTCTTGTTTATTATGTTGTACTAATTCTGATTCCATTTTGAATTTCTCCTTACATTTAATACATTGGAACATATTTTTGCTGAAAAAATTGAATTTCATTGATTGTTCGTTCTATCACAATAATCCTTCCTATATAAAATAAGACTGCAAAAGAGAATTTTTTTTCTCTATTCGTGCATATATCGATGAAGACAGAACTAGAGCCGTGAAGGAATATTCTAATTAACTCACCAATTTTACAGGATTTGAATTAACTCAGACACCTCGTAAGGTCTGGATTAGTACTGGAAGGATTTAGCCGTCCTTTTTGGCTTAGTGGTGGTGTGACCCAGAGCCTGAACCTGAGCCAGAACTAGAAGTGGAACTGCCGCTACTACTGCTACCTTCACTACTGCCTGAATTGCTATGAGTATAATATGGACCAGTGTGGTATTCCTTGTCATAACATATAGTGACATCGTCAACAGTGAGCTTCCCATACTTGTTAGCCACATCAGTCATGCAATTGAAGAATCGCTTTATTGCAAATGCTGGTGTTACAAATGTGCTAGTCGTAATCAGTGACAAGCCTGTTAATATGACAATTACACTTAGTGCTGTATGCCTTCTAACGAACATCGAATCTAATAATATTAGGATATTTATAGGAAGTTTAAATCATCCTACTATAAAAATTATCTTGGCTTTTATTCACAACGTGATACCCATATCTAAGATGAATATGATTTGTAGAGGATAATCTCTACATTTCGAAATGTAATTATGAGAACATACAGACTCTTATTATTGCAATCAAGCGGAAATTATCTCTCAGATTCGGTATAGATGACCTCTAGATTATGCTCTCACTTTAGAGAGCTCTCACTTTAGAATAGACTTATAGCCATGTGTAGATATAATCAGTATAGTCATAATTAATTAGCTGAAAATGAATATGAAAGTGGTCTAATAATGTCTAGTTGACAACTACAATATAAAAAGAAAAAAAGCTGCCAATTCAGATCTATGACGCCATCAATCTATCCAGTTAAACTTGATTTTGTACTGTGATGATGGGTATGCGAATGGCTGCTAGAAGATACGTGGTGTGTAAATCCACTATTGCTTGTATCAGTGCTTGTGCTGTTATTAGTATTTAAAGGTCCAGTTGGAGTCCAACAGCATTGTTGTGTCAATACCTGGTTATTTGGTGTAGTGCCAGTGGTACTGGTGTGGCTATGATGGTGCGTGCTACTCTTAGCAAAAGCTGTTGATGCTAAGAGGGTTGATGATGTCGTTGCTACTGCCATGATTGCAATAATGGACAGAATTCTTGCATTTATGTACATTGAATTTAGTCAAACTAAGTATGTTATTTACGTAGTAAGACTATCTTTATTATAATAATGCTAGGAGCAATTCTACCATCAGATGGTTTTAATTAAATTTTACTTATAGAGGGCTCAAATTTGTGATGAGTCAATAAAGATAGTACCGGTCGCACAAATCCTCCCTTCCCAAATGGTTCTTCAAGTTATATCAATGAATAAATGAACAAGCCCTAAGTAGCTAATGCCATGCAAAAGTTAGCCTAAAGTGGTGGATGTAATAAACAGAATTTTCAACCGTGGCTTTCGACTTTTCTAGCAAGTTCAGATGATTCATAGAATTTGGCTCCTGTATGCAAGATACACTCCGCGGATTTTTAGCCTCTTTCCAGGTCTTGTATTTGGACCTCTAGTATAATCATCTTTCCATTAGGCTTTACTACTCTTTTCATTTCATCGAAACATCTGTTCTGATCTTGAAATGGAGCAAATGCAATGGACAACCTATAGAACTTAATTTTTAAAGATCACAGATAACCTAACATCCGATGCATCTATGATTTACTACCGATAGATAAATAGTGAGGATAATCCGCGGCAAATGATTTAAAGGAAGGAATGTGATGAAAAGATAGGTATTTGAGATTTACAGGTGTTACTAATAGGCTAGCTTAGAAATCAGCTGATGCAAAAGTCCTCATGCTCATCGTGCAATATTATAATTATTATATAATATGAAACGCACTGGTATTCATAGCATGGGTACGACAACCAATCCGAAATCTGCTGAAAGAACTGCGGAGACAATAAAAAATATTGCACGAGATATCCGCGATGCTTCAATAAAGATGAAGGAGACTGTGAAAACCCTACGTGAGAGTGGAGCCATTGAGGAAATTACTCAGGCTGTTCTCGAAGCCAGTATAGCCGCTAGGGATACAGCAAAGGAAATTAATGATGCAACCAGGGATCTTAAAGAGCGTGGTATAATTAGAGATACGTGGAAGAAACAGCAGTAACTGCACGTGAGACCGCAGAAACTATAAAGGATACTGCTAGACAAACGGCAGAAGCGGCACCGCAAACGTCAGAAATAGTAAAGGAAGCAGGCAAAGTAAGATCGAAAACAAGAACAACAAAGAATCGCTAATTAAATCATTTCATACTTGTTAGTGATCTGCTGTTGTACATGAATGGAGAAGCCATGACAAGATGGAGAATGAATGAATCACATTAACTTAAATCTCAAAAACATCTGATCCTGTAGTTCCAACTTCTTCCTCTTGTTTCGGATTTATTTCATCAATTCTTCTTATTAGTTCAATTAGTTTTTGATCGGTAAGAATACAATTAAACTGATCAAGTTCTGAAGAAGATCTGATAACTATACCTCTCTTCTTGGTAGCTGCACCAGCAGCATCAACAGGATTAATTTCGATAGCTATGGAAGCTTGTCCAGATCTAGATGAAGGTAGCTTTAACAAATATATTCCATGGATGTTAGTTGGTCTTCTTTCCCAGTCTCTGGATTACCTAGTAAAGCTGATAGTTTATCCTCCACTGACATCATAATAGATATGCTATAAGACTGATATTATTCTATGAAGATATTCCTCATTCCTTTGTAATATAGCAAAATCTGCTTATCTTAATCTCAATACTTTTATTCAGTAGTGTTGTTGTAGAAAGCTTCAAAGGTTTTCATGGACTCAATAACGTTCAGTGTCTCATTAGGACTAACGTCTTCCTGGTCAAGCAGGGTAGAAATACTTTCTATGGGTTATTATTATTAACATGTAATAATTAACATGTAATAAATAACGAACTTCATGGAAGATTTATGGGACTTAATAGTGGGATAGATGTGATTCTAAGGTAAGAAACGCTAAAGACTCACACAATATGCGTTCACATGTACTATCGTCATGGACTACGTTCTGAACCGAAGATCCAATTATGTATGTTAGTAGGTATGATAATGTCCCCCCAAAATAATATGAAGCCTGCAGAAGCAGCGACGTTGCAGCTGTATACCTACTATCACACCTCTCGATCTAGCTTATAGCACAATTTCGAATTCAGACTATAAACTAAAGATCATTGCGGGTTAACAGCGAGTAGCACAAATGCACAAATGAACTATGTATAATAACGTTAGAAATAGTTCCTGAATGACATTTATTTTTAAATTATGCTATAAACTACTTTCGGTCAATAGACTATTATATAGACAAGGAACATTTTTAATACCACAGCTCAAGGAAAAGTGTTTTGTTGTGCAATTAATCCTTTGAACAAAAGTAATAGGCCATTACAATTCATTATGGTAGTGCACCGCTTTTTGATTGAGAGGCAAACGATGCACAAACGGTATCTTCTTACTAAACCTTTGGTTTACTCCTTTTTCGCCTTTCAGCCTTGGCATATTTCTTGCTTGCCGATCTTATCGCACTGTATGCATGAGTCTTATTTTTTCTTCTATCTACCTTCTTATGAATTGTTCCCTTACGCATTATAGATTATGTATATATAACGATATTATATACTATATGGTTAAATCGTCTTCCTCCGCCAAATCAAGTATATATTATGATTCATAATTAACAACCTTATAATCTACTCAGACGCTCTTACATATCTGAAGAATGTCATTATATTTAGAAGTTATAAAGAGCCACTTCTGAATGCCTGAAAGTACGTATCGGTAGCAATAGGATTGGTCGTACTGAGGCAATTATCTTGACCGCTTTTGGGAAATGGTGTAAATTAAATGTCAGATTATTTCAACTTTGAATTGAATAGTTTATCGGTTTGCTTTTAATAGTTTAAACCTCACAGTATGAGTTGATTGGTAATACTCAATTATAAGATTATAGTATCTATTGTTAATGAAACTGCCCAATATTACAAAAGAGATAGGATAAAGAAGATAACCTCACCTGCTGTAACAATATACATAATTATCAAATATAAGGCCAACGTAATTTTACGAAAATTGAGGTACTATATTTTCAACGAGCTATTTGAGATCGAATCTTGGGACATTCCAAAAAGATATCGAGCTATCTTTTTGCTATATCAATAAGGAGCTTAACACAAGAACGAATTAGAGAATTACTATCTCTCCATTATCTATTGTGAGACTATCAGTTTGAATTCTACCAATGTACTACTAGATCTCACTTTTCATTTTAGTTAGCAAGGATATACATAAGTCGAAAAATAATGATATATTTGTATACCTAACTTGCAAATGTTTAAGACCATGAGGGGTGTTGAGAGCATATGGTAAATTTAACATCATTGAAACCATTAAGCGAGGTCGATTTCTATAACTAAAGCCCAAGATGTAATGACAGAGCGCGTGGTTGCGGCCCGTCAAAGCACAACTGCGATGGAAATTAGCGCAAAACTTCTCATCGGAGATTTCAACGGATTACCTGTTATTGATGTTGATGCAAAGGTAATAGGCATTGTCACTGCGGTTGATATTTTACGGGCACTTAAGCAGGGCAAAAGCCTAGATGCTTTGCGAGCAGCCGATATTATGACACGTAATCCAGTAGTAGTCAATCAGAACACTGAAATAAACGAGATAATTGAAATTATCCTTCAAAAATCCATAATATTAGTCCCTGTCGTTGATGAAAGACGTAAGTTGGTGGGGGTCGTTGGTCGACTTGATATTCTGCAGCATAATTTAAATGAAAAATTCGTTACGATAGGCCAGATGGGTACCACCGGTGGCACTGGAGAATATTAGCTGATCAGGCTCATGGTGAGAATGCAGAGTTGATCCATAGGTTTTTGATATGCCTGCTCGAGCCAATGGACTAGCTCATGCATCTTTTTTAGTCACATTCTTTGCATCTGCTGGCTTAAGTAATAAAAGTTAATTCTGAAGAAGTGCAGTCCACATCCAATAGATACTTTTGAGAAATTTGGAAAGTGATAGCCGATGGGCAGTTAACAATAGCTGCTTGCAATCCCGGTTGCTTCCTCAGGCTTTCCCCCTTCAAACAAATTGTAAACCTTTTGTTTTGGCGGCACCAATCTCCCTTATTGCATATTTGATTAACGTTAAGATTTCGTCATGCTCTCCAACTAGAAGGAGATAGATGCTTTAACCTTCATCAAATTATCTTTAACTGCAAAATGGTGTGCTTCCACTAAATATAATTGCTTTCACATTAGTTCGTCATTGAGCTGCAACCAGTACTTACACCAAAAGTCATATTAAGAATTTGAAAATGCAGATCATTCATTGTACAATCTACTGAAGTCGTTTTGACAATGGCTCAATATTAAATCTCAACTGTCAAATTTCAATAACTATTTTCTGTCACTCGATCAATAAGAGGTTCAAAAGTAACATGGCATATTCATGGTCATTCAATATCCCTACAATGTATTGACTTCTTGGGCATATATGTAGCTACAACTGCCATGGCCAAAAACTATTAGTCCCAATGAGCTGCTGGAAATATGAACGTCCCGTCAATGAAGGCACATCTTTTTACTATTAACAAGCTATTCATCTGAATAGAGTACGATCCTGCTCAATAGAAGACTTACGGTACTTTTGATTTGCAGAGGAATATTCATGAGTAATGAACGCCAGACAGCAAATCAATGCCCGAATGCAATGGCAAAAGAGAAATATAAAAAGTATATAGATAACTGATCTGCCAATAAATCAATGCAACTTCCTGGATCATCATTTCTAACAGAAAAAGGAATAATACCTAAAAGCGTTTTGCTGCTAACTGGTCCGGTTGGAGCAGGTAAGAGTATGTATTGTAGACAATTCTTTGTGGAGGGTATATCCAATGGGGACTATTGTATATATTTGAGCTCTAGTTTAACCGAAAAGCAGTTTAGAAAGCAATTCTCAAATATTGAAAGCACTAGTCTAGCTCAAAATTCAAAATTCATAAACCCATATTTAGTTAAGAAATCTATCAGAAGTAAGGATTCTTCCGTCTTATACCCTCCTTATGTTCTTAAGGATGGTTTCTCTAATGAATCAGAAACAAATCAAAACATTGATCTGTTATCCTTCACTTTGACAGAAATTGAGGCGATTATCAACAATATAACAAATTCCAACTACTTGTCTTCGAATAGTTCTATTCGTGTCATCGTTGATTCATTAACCCAACTAATGGTACTGTCTGGAGAACAAGCGATTTTGAAGTTCATCAACGATCTTTCCTTTGTCCTAAAAGATGCAGAGGCCATGGCTATCGTTACTTTAACCCTCCCACTAAACGGAACTCCAAACAATACCTTGAGCTCTATTTTCGATGGAATGATGGAAATGCAGACAGAAGATCGCAAGGGATTATTAATAAGAAGGATACGTCTAGTTTCGATTAAAGGTATGCCCCATAGACCGTCTTGGGTTCATTTTAAGATTTCTGATGATGGTGTACTTTCATTTTTTGATGAATCATCCACATTGACTTGCACTTTGTGTGGAAAAGCAATTATTGGAACTCCCATACTGGATTCAGACTTCTCCTTCGACAGTCAAACATGCATGGAAACCTACAGAAAACTTGCAGGTGTGTACGGTCCAACTATATCAGAAACGGGTCTACCATCTGAAGTTATTAATGTAAATTTTTTCTTCATAGATATTGTAAGTCTCTCTGATCCCTGGCTTCCTGTTAAGAAACAGATAGAAAAGATTGAAATTTTAAACAAAATGATAGGTTCTTGCGAAACCTATCTGAATACACCAAAAGACAAGAAGATTATCCTACCAGCCGGAGATGGAATGGCAATAGGCTTTTTGTTTAATCCTGAATCGCCGCTTCAACTAAGTATTGAACTTCATAGAAAACTGCAGAATTACAATCGTGGTAAATTTGATGAAGATATAATGGGGGTGAGGATTGGATTGAGCTCTGGCCCTGTGTTCATAGTTAACGATATAAACAATAACCAGAACGTATGGGGTCCTGGCATAGTGCTCGCTCGCCGTGTTATGGATATAGGTGATAATTTTCACATATTGTTGGCAGATAGACTTGCTGAGGAATTAATTGAGCTCAAGAATGAATATAGAACTACAATCAAATATCTTACAAACTATCAAATTAAGCACGGTCAAAGAATTAGATTATATTCTGCTTGTTCAAAGGAATATGGAAACCCTGCTCCACCATCTAAGTTGACTTGATCATTTCTGCCTACTGAGGCCATTCCTTAGAATGAAGTGAAGAATATAGAAGAAGTAATTGCATTGCTTCCAACAGCAAAGGCCTTTCCAAGGCAATGGAATACTGGGTCAGAAGAGGAGTGGTAAGGGAATTTAGTATAAACATGAGAATCATCATACCCCTTGCGGCTCAATTCCAGAATAAGTTGGCGAATCTAGACCAGCTGCCAAAATTGAAATATTTCCGGAGTTAAAACGAAAATTACAATGGTTAGGTGTGAAGGAAATCAAAGGTGATACAAAGAATTCATTTTACGAAACAATAGAACTAGGAACGTATTTCAAGTGTGCGTCAAATGTATATCTTATGTCAGTATATTTGAGAGATTCTGAAGACAGTCTGGATTGTATGAGTACTAAAAACCAATTATGATCGACAGAAAACAGTTGTCTGATGTGTCTAATGTGAAAGAACATTTGGAAAAGTGATGAAGGAAATTGAGACCATAAGAAATCCTTTATTCAGAAATCCATATGCTTCTTTGTAGGTCTGACCTCAAAAACAAAAACATTCACCATCTGGTACATAGTTTTATCAGAAGGATACCGTTTGGAATGTTAGGTATATTCCATTTATGCGAATAATGATTGAGGTAAAGGGAAATTATTGGCAAAGGATTTGGAAGATACAATACCAGATGGAGTTCGGCATTAGAATTAATATCTAATAATCCAACTTCTACGACGAATCCACCGGATATAGCACTCCATAACACTCAAAAGTACCATAGAAACACTGCATGGCATACCACAAAACGCACACCAGCCTAAGAGAAAGTTAGTTCAAGACGTCCTTTCCAATTACAAGATTTTTCAATATTGGTTATCAGGCACCAACTGGCGACCTATAATTTACTGAGTTCTGTTCTCACCAAGTTAAAATTCATACGCTAAATTTTGCGATTAAGGCTACATGTGCTATCACATAGCACTATTCTGGATATTTTGAAATTCAAAATCTCTTATATTTCAATCTGAGTGATTTATCGAATTCAAGGTATGTGAATTAATTGCTCACGTTGGTCCATTTAAGTCAATAGTCTTTACAAAAAATCGATAAATAGTGATTCATTTTGAATTGACTCAGCCAATTTAGGCTAACTAAATAATACAACAATTTTGACATCGTCAGCATTAAATGTACGTGCAAAATATTTTGCATGAGCGAACTCAAGCTCGAATTTGTGGGTAAACAAGTCAAAGATATGTATGGCACATTTGTTGGAAAGGTAGTAGGAGTGTTAACAGATACTGATGGCTCAATTGAATCTATAGGTGTCGATTGTGGTTCTACAGGTTTGAAGCAGTTACCGTATGAACAGCTTTTAGTTCAAGGAGAATATGTAATTTATATACCGAAGTGGAGACTGGATGCTCAAAAACTATTGAGGCAGAAAAATCTAACTTTGCAGCGAATAAAGGGGTTACAGGATATTGTTGCAGAAAATGATTTGATGAAGGAGGACGCAGAAGTAGTTTATTTAAAATACGAAAAGAGACTTCGTGACTTGGGCGAGATTGAAAAATCCATCGATGAGAAGTTACAAACAAGATTGAATGAGTTAGATACGGAGAACAAAAGCATTAAAACAGTATTATTTGATGCAAAATTACAGTTCAGAAGCAATGAAATAACTGAGGAAGCATACCAGCAAATCAATACGTATACTAATGAACTATTAGAGCATATTAGTAAAGAAAAATCTGAAATCAACAATGTCAAGATTCGACTCTCGCAGCAAACCCTAGAGAATGTTGTTTTAACCCCAAAGCTTCAGAATGATATGCTTACACAAAACTCTGAGCCACCCATAGAGGAATCAACCCAACAACATGCATCCAAACTAACTGTATCTACACCCCAGATCACAGATTCGGAGGGTGACGAACATACTAAAACTGGAATACCTAGCGAGGATAAAATAATAACGAAAACGACTAAACATAAACTAGAATCTGACTCTGATTCAAGCTGGATTAACCAAGTAATCCAGAGTGAATAAAACTCCTAATAGTAAAACAAAAGGAGAAAAAGTTGGAAGTGAATTTGATCTATCCTATTTCCCTTGATTTGTTGAGGTTTGCAAAAGCTCTCCGATCTCGTTATGCATCTTTAGAAAGTTTAGCCCCTTCTCAGTCGTTTTGTAAGTTTGGGATCCTTCAAGATATTCTAGTAGGTTGTTTTCAATCAGTACTGAAAGATACTCCCGCAACTGTGCATAACTAAGAAAAGCTTTGTACATAATTTTCGTCTTGGTCGCCCCACCGTTCGCCGCCTCTAGGATCTCTGTTCTACTTCTGTATTTCACAATTAAAATACACTGGATTTCTTTATTTTAATATATTGACACATTTTATACTAACATTGTTCTAAATGAATATTATATATTACCCGACAAATTTCTTAGAATAGCTATTAAAATTATATTCTGCTATATAAATCTGCTATATAAACACTGTGATTATAGTTAAATAAATAACCTTGTATTTAGATATTCTAAGCGTGTTTTACGTCAAGGTTTCTTGGTTCTGAAATGCTATCATTTCCTACAATTTATCTGATAATATATCTATCCCAAACATTTTAAGAATTGTATTAGCTTTCTTCACTGCTGATGACCAATCAAGATTCTGTCAACTTAAGTGGGGTATATGAAAAAAGTGAGAAAATCAAGATAAGTTTGGAAGGCAAAAAGCTTGAAAAAGTGAAAAATCAAGCTTCAGAAAATTCTGAGCAATTTTGGAGCGAGCAAGCAGAAAACATCCTTTGGTTTAAAAAGTGGGACAAAATATTGGACTCCAATCCCCCATTCTATAAATGGTTTGTAGGCGGTACCTTAAATGCGTCTTTCAATTGTCTCGACAGACACATAAATACTGATCTAAAAAACAAAGCTGCAGTAATCTGGGAGTCTGAAACTTATGAAAGCAGAGTTCTTACTTATTATCAACTATATACTTCTGTTAATAAGTTTGCCAATGGTCTAAAAAATCTTGGAGTCAAAAAAGGTGATTGCGTAACAATTTATCTTCCAATGGTGCCAGAGCTTATGATCGCCATGCTAGCCTGTGCGAGAATTGGGGCAATCCATATCGTTGTATTTTCTGGTTTTAGTGCACAAGCATTATCCGATCGAATAAATGATTCAAATTCCAAGGTGGTGATAACTGCTGATGGAGGCTTAAGGAGGGGCAAACTTATAGAACTGAAAAAAGTTGTAGATCAGGTTATTCCTCTCTGTCCATCAATCAAACATGTTATTGTCCTAAAGAGGGCTTCAAATAACATTAAGATTAATTCTAAAGACGTATGGTGGCACGATGTTATCGAAACGCAGCCATACTGCGAACCAGAAGCAATGGAAAGTATTAGTCCGTTATATATTCTATATACCTCTGGTACCACTGGTAAGCCTAAAGGTGTTGTACACAGCTCTGGAGGCTATCTAACGTATCTATACGCGACAGCTAAGTGGGTATTTAATTTCACGAATAAAGATATTTTCTTCTGTACTGCTGATATTGGATGGGTGACTGGTCATAGCTACATAGTTTATGCGCCGCTAATGCATGGTGTTACCCAGATAATGTATGAAGGGACACCAGATTATCCCCAACCTGATAGATATTGGAATATAGTAGAAAAGCATGGCGCCACAATTCTATATACTACCCCCACAGCTCTTCGAATGTACATTAAATTCGGAGATAGAATTCCTAATAATTTTGATCTGTCTTCTCTGCGACTATTGGGTACAGTTGGTGAACCAATTAATCCAGAAGTATGGATGTGGTACTTTAAAGTTATCGGAAAGGAAAATTGTCCTATTGTAGATACATGGTGGCAAACTGAAACAGGTGGTATTATGATAAGCGGATGCACGGGAATCGATGCTGTCCCAATGAAACCGGGCTCTGGTAGTTTCTCACTGCCTGGGATAAACGCAGTTGTTGTGGATGAGAGTGGAAATCCAGTAGACCGGGATAAAAAGGGGTACTTGGTAATTACAAGACCCTGGCCGGGAATGCTAACTACACTTTGGAATGACAAAGAAAAATATCAGACTACCTACTGGAAAAAGTTTGATAATAATATTTACTTTACCGGTGACTACGCCCTCTACGATATCGATGGCTACATTTGGCTGTTAGGGAGAGCAGATGATGTACTCAAAATATCTGGACATAGATTGGGTACAATGGAGTTGGAAAGTGCTTTTGTTTCACACCGGGCAATAGCCGAAGCAGCAGTTACCAGTAGACCGGATGAGAAAAAAGGTGATTCAATAATTGCATTCTTGGTAAAGCGCACAGAATTCAATACATTATCAGATCAGCAGCTACGAATTGAAATTACAAGCCATATTAGAGATTCAGTGGGCCCAATTGCAACACCTGGTGAAATTTATTTTGTCAATAAGCTACCGAAAACTAGAAGTGGAAAGATAATGCGTAGATTATTGAAATCAATATCAAGTGGGTCATCTACAATTGGCGATCTAAGTACCTTAGAAGATGGTACATCAATCGAAGAGGTAAGACAGGCATATAGTGAATTGCATGAGGCCATTAAATAATTGAAACAATAGTAGGATAAAAATCCTAATAAACATAATAATGCAACATGCTATGGAGTGAGTTCAGTACATTCGTCGAATGTACTATAATGAAAAAAACTCCAATTACTCGCAGGCTCAATATTGGGGATAATTAGGCCTCAAATTGAGTATAATGTCTCCTTAGACGGAAATTACTAGAAAATATTATATCTCTTATAAGACCTACATATGTTATAATATTGGCAAACTGTTGCTCTAGATGTGGCAAAAGAATATCAAAGTGGTTTGAAATTTGGTATGCTCAAGGAAACTGTTCTTGTCTATCAGTAGAGAACAAAACTATAGGGACACGCGATGAAGAATATTAATTGGATTCCGACATATTGATCTCTGCAATGTGGCATCATGATGCAATTCGCTATAATCGTTTACTGTTAACGTTCCATATTCAATGTGAATTGTCAGACATTTTCTTCAAGCTAGAGATACGCCTAATCTGGCGCTTTTGAATGAACAAGTGATACTCATTCTTTATACTAGGAATAAAACCTTCCAAAATCCCGCATATTGGTAACATTATTGAAATATCTGATGTTTACGGTATGCTCAACAATATTCAATTGTAATTGCTTCATACAAAGTATTATTGATGCATCCTAATTGTATACAAATTGTACCCAGACGTTCAAATAATTCGATAGCTGGAATATTAACATCTAGATCATCAACATCAACATTTCCTATATCCTTGAAAGTATAGTAGGCATGTTTACTAGTAATCCTACGTTCTTAGCTTCTCCCCTAGTTAGACTCAGATGTAACTGAGTAAATAATGGGCGATGCCCTGTCTACTAATCATTTCTTTCTACATTCCTTGTTCGTATACTCACGGCATCTATCTTGATTGTGCCTCCAACTACCGTTCATGAAAAATTCGAGATGTGGGGCATTTTCCTTGTCCGCTATTACTCTGGTGTCACCATTTCTTGGGGGCCTGCTAGGATAGGATGTTCTCTCATAAAAGTTGGGTTTACTCATTTTATATTACTTTTCGACTATCCCATATAATA
>NZ_QURE01000054.1:0-1731 GCF_009898475.1 Nitrososphaera sp. AFS
CTATGCTAATCAGAAATAATGGTAGTAACAATAGTATTGTCCAAACTCCAACTATTACAAATAGAATAGCGGAGAGTCTATCTCGTCACCTTGTGAAGCAGTCCAAAAAACACGAACAAAAAGAGGTTAACTATGCCGAGGAGAAGATTATCTACGAAATATATACGAAAGCAATATCCGAACTTCTTGCAACTAATGAGGTGAGTATGCTAACTAATGAGGGGTTGTTAAGACGGTGAGTATACATGATAGATAAATATTATATGCTTCAGACAGTTGTAATGAAATGAGTGAATCTTACCAAATAGTAAATTTGATCAAATTAGACATATCTAAACATCATATTTACTTACCTAACCCACCAATTTAAATAATAAAGAATTGCAAAAATATATTGCTGGCGGAATTTTGATCAAAAAAGTACTACCCAGAGTATACGGCTTTGCAGCTTTAGTTTTACTTCTTCTTGTTATCACCCCAGTAGAACATTACCTTCCACGGAAACTACTTCTAGTCATGTTTTTAGTTGCACCTATTAGCTCCTTGTTGTCTTATACCAGTCAAATAATAAACGATGACAATCGTTCTTATTTTCATGCTTACAAGGCATATGCAGCAGCCACATCAAATACAAAATCTAGCAATGCAAAATCATTTACTGTGATAATACCAAAGGGCTCAGCAAACCCGGAAATTGATATCACTAAACTTGGTCCTAGACAATGGTACTTGCCAAGCCATATATCAATAGGAGTCAATGATTCAGTCAAATGGATAAACAATGACACTGAATCTCATACTACAACAAGTGGTATTGGTGCAGGGATCGAAAGTTTACAGAATAATAAAAGAGGGACACCAAATGGAATCTTTGATAGTGGATTATTCAAACCCGGCCAGTCATGGACACATACATTTACAACTCCAGGTACATACAATTATTTCTGTACTATTCATCCTTGGATGGATGGGGTTGTAACTGTTCAAGGAAAGACACAGAATATCCCTAACTATCCTGTTTATACATCTGGTGCAAAAATAACCTCTTTTCCCATTTACCTATTCACCCCTGATGGAAAGACTGAAGCAGGTTTGAGTTGGAACCCACAAGTTTTACTAACCGGTAAAGAAACATCTTTCGTTGTTGTTTTCTTTGATCGTGCAAACAATAAACCAAGCTTTCTACCATTTGACTTTGTAATTAGACAGGACGGCAAACAACTTCAACGTATTCCAAGTGTTGCCCAAATTGGAATGAGCGTTCTCCATTATACATTCCCAAATTCAGGACCAGTGACAATTGGAATTGAAAATGTGGGAGCTGTAAAATCTCAAAATGTAGAATTTAATACTAGAGTGTTTGATAACCCTAATATTACTTCAGCTGCTGCAAATCAGTTGGCAGCAGCTGCAAATAAACAATCCAGCAATCCTTTCGCAGTAAGTTATTTGACACTTGTTTACATAGAGTATGCGGTCATATTTGGAATTCCCGCAGCTGTTGGTGCAGTAGTTATAGTGGCATACAAACGTAGATAGTGTTTGGTTATATCTAATTTGAAACATTTTGTCCTATAATGATTGGATACTGCACGTTGTAAGTTTAATTCCTTGTGCCGTCGCGAGTCATTTGTAATACGGCAAACGAAAATATTATTTAGCTTTTAAACGATATAATTGGCTGTAACAAAAATGAATAATTCGCTCTCGTGACAGTCAAATTCTCCTGAA
>NZ_QURE01000054.1:1736-10322 GCF_009898475.1 Nitrososphaera sp. AFS
TTTAACTGGAGTGATGACATTGAAAATCTTGCATCTGCCCAGGTACGTGGTAGTAAGGTTAGTTAGCCTGTGGATTATAGGCTAGACATATGTCTGTATGATATTTCCTTATGCCCAGAAGAAATAGTCTACTAACACTAATACAAATAAACCTGTCCATAATAGTCAGACCAAAATATTGAATCCCAATAATAGTCTATCAATTTAAGAGATTGAATATCTCAGATGCCATGACATAATGACATTGTGTTCTGACATTGATAGTTTTTGTTATCGTTGTAGAGAATCTTTGTAGTTTCATTCATACAAACCCTTCTTTTACACTGCTTACTAGCAAAATATGGCAATTTCAAATCTAGTGATATCAAGATCAGATTTTATTATTTTTAGTCTTTTTGTCTTGTAAGCCATACTGCATTTGTTGTGTATAGTCGACATAGTAGGAACAAAATACCTTGATACAAAGTTTAAAAAAAATCCCATTGGATGCAGAGATACTCCAACCTTCAATCAAGACCCATACACTGCGACTAGGGTGCAAATGCTGTAGGCATAATCTGTACAATGCATCCATTCAGTTTAAAATATATCTCTAGCAAGGTTGAACTGAGCTTCTTAGAGCTGGACAAGTACACAAAGTATTATAAAATAGATAATGAGATTAATCAACCAGCCAATCAATCTAGTCACTTTCGAACCTCGACGGACAAACGAGAAGGAAATTGATTTCCCAGGAAACAATTATTGTTTTAGTAGATGGATCAGGTTGGCAATTAGAATGAGCAAAAACTGTGAAGCATTTGCCACACCTGTTCGGTGACCAGGAGGACGAAAGAGGACAAATCATAAAGAGATATCTTGTACAAAGGAAGCGTTAGCAATAGACTTACCTCCCAGGCAGTATAAAGCAGGACAAGTAAGACTTTAACCCTTAATGTGAAAAGCTTGAAAACTAGCTGCTATATTATGAGGACGAAAGAGGACAAACCCCATAAAGAGACTTGAACGCTACTCTGCGCACAACATCAGCACAGTAAATGTGGCAGGACTGACAAGAAATGTGATATTCTTTTCGCAGGAAGCCATCATGACTAACCTGATCTGCGCTATATGTAACTGCAAGCCCAATAAAAGGCTTTTTTACAGATTTACTGCAGATTGTGGCATTAAATAGGCTTATTGTATGACTGGAATGCCTCTACGACTAGAGATAGGTAATCTTTTATAGATATTAGTGTGTAGTGTCGACTCGGTGCTAAATTGAGTCAACTACAATATTTGCAAACAGTTATAGTAGAAGGTAGTAGGAGCGGTCTGGAAATTTCATTATCATACCCGTAAAGTGTAAAAATGATGATCAAATGAGCCAGAACAACAGCAACAGTGATGATGACAGGCTAATCAAAATAATTCAATCATCTACACGTAATCTTATGTCATCCTTTCGAAATAAGACTGAATCATTATCCAAATGTTCAGATGATATCCAAGTTCTCTTGCGTAAAGGATATGATGTAGAGACGGCAAAGGAGACTGCAGTGAAATTATTTGGTAAGCAAAAGGTTTCATTTATTGCTATAGATGGAACAGAAAGTCAGGATAAACAACTTGATATGCTAATTTTCTATGCTGGCGCTTTTGGATATACAGGGCAGCTTGAGTTTGTGAAGAACGGTTGCAGCTGTGGAGAAATCTTAGAAATGGGCAACACGGCAAATGTTTCAACTGCAGTACCTATTCACGAGGAAGACGCATCAAATGTAGCAGCCGAGATAACAGAGGGAGGCGTCGAAGTTGATCCAGAACGGCTGCCTTCTATTCTAATGCAATTTGCCGAATACTATATGGCTGTAAAGTCGCTGTATCAAGATCCTGATCTAAAACTAGTCATACTTGACAGAACGCTTGCAGGCGAAGTTGGACATCTTATGTGGAGTGTAGACGAAATGCTCAACGAAAGGAAATGTGTTTTGCAAGGAATAGAAACAGAATTTGGAATAGTATCTCCTCTAGATTTAGAATTGGCAAGAATGCTCCATCCAAATGACAAGTTACAAATCCCTGTTGCAAGAAGTCACCTTATAAAATTTGCTGCAATAAACAAGTTGATCTCATTAATGGGAAATGGAATTACTTCAATTTCATATGAAGAACTATTAAGAAAAATTGATGCCAAGCCACAGAGACTTGAGAAGCTTGTAAAGGATTTGGCAAAATTCGATGAACGGTTTTCCATACTAAAAGAAGACACTCATGCTAGTAATAATTATAGCGTTGTTGTAAAACAAGAAATTAAAGATTACTGGCAGCGGGTCTTTTCTGCTGTCATGATGGTAGCTCGTCATATTTTTGATACCCCAGAAGATAAACATCCACTAATCTATGAGGAGTATGATGTGGATGTAAATAAACAGAAAAAATGGATAACCTCAACTGATTTGGAATACATGACACTAATAATGATATATGCTCTTGTAAGAATGGCCTGGGAAAAGAAAGTACTGATAATAGGATTGATAAAAGATACAGCTGCAGCAGAGCTATCTAAAGCGATTGTTCCAGTTCTACAAAATGCTAACAAAATCCGTCTTTCAGGTACAGCAGGCTGTATAGGAAGATTACCTAATTTTAACACCGATAAGCAGCTTTTGCAGATTGCTAGTATAATTAACGGACAATCCATTAAGGCTCCCTGGAGAACTTTTGAGTTTGATTCATGCTTCAGAACAATAGCTCCTGTGGTAGCTGCTAAAAGCGAGCCTTTCAAAAAAAATGAAGCAAAAGTAAAGGGCGCTCACAAAAATGTTATTTCAGCAGAAAGGATGTTTGTCAAATCTTACATACAACTTTGGCAAAGTGAAAATGACATTACTGTGAGAAGTCACGTGTTTACTTATGATAGGCCATGTTATCCTGGTTTTGATATACAAGGAGAACTTTTGCTGCAACATTTAGATGGCAATGTGGAAGAAGAAATCCAGCCAATTATTCATTTTGATAAAGATTGTGAAATATCGCATCTTGTAATGGATATTCTCTGTTCAATGGCACTAGAAGTTATACCAGAAGCCATAGGTCATAATTACCCATTATTTCTGGCAGATAAAAAGGCTAAATCTGTTCTTGGTCAAATGAGATCAGCCTATTTGTCAACTGTGGCATTGGTATTGGCCAATAGTGAATTTGATCAACAGATCTTGTACGAACAAAAGTTCAGAGATTTCAGAACACGCATAGAGAACTCTAGGAGGGAAAGAAGCTAATGTTGCAGAAAGCAACTGGTATATTTGATAATTTGGACGGTAATTTCCTAGCAAGACTCAGAGAAATATCTGCAAATACTCGACCGACTGCTGATGGGAAGGCTACAATCACATTTAAAACGGCTAAAATAGAAGCCAATTACTCGCCAAGTGTGATTAAAAAAATTGAAGCTGGAAGACTGATAGCTATACCCAATGTTTTGGGGGTTAACTCAAAGGATAACTACTCTATATATGAAGTGGCAGACATCTATCCGATGCATTATAGTATGCAGACACTCGATCGTAATCAACCTGGAGCTATTAGAAAAGAGTTTATGACATTAATAGAAAAGGAGTGGCAGCAGGGTTCTAGGAGCACATGGATAGAAATTGTCGCTGCACCTACTGGATATATAATGCAATTGACTGGTAGCAGTGGTGGTGGTGGTGGTGGTGGTGGTGGTGCAACTCAGACGCAATTCATAAGAAAGAATATTGCACCTTTAACTGGCTCTGAAATAGCGTTACTGAGTGATAAGACTGTGCAGAAGTTCATCTGTTTTACACCGCAATCTAATGATGCAAACTTGGAACATTATACAATAGGACATTTATTAGGCGCGACAGATAGTCAGATCCCATTTACGGTAAACGTAGAGAAGTTGCTTCACTATCATACAGGAGTATTTGCCTTTACAGGATCAGGCAAGAGTAACCTTACATCGTCGGTAATAAGAAAAGCCATGAGTTCAGTACCTGATGTCAAGTTTGTCATTTTTGATATTTCATCTGAATATGGGGTTAATATTTTGGATTTACTGAGATCAATTTCAAGCAGGATAATCTTAACTGAGCCTTTGCCAGTCCATACTGATGATGCCACCAAAAATATCTCTGTAGTAGATAATTTGGCAGAAGATTATCTAGTGAGGTGTGTAGTTCCAGAAGCACTACTAGAAGTCAAAAAAATGATTCTCGAGTCCGTGAAGGAAATTATTTCTCAAGATAAGATAAGGACTCTTACTATACCGTCTGAATCTGAACAATTAATGATACAGTTTGCCACATATGGAGGGCTTCTGCGCTCATTAGCAGACTTGACGAATGAAAAATTTGGAGCAGCAGGACAGAAAGTCCTCATACCGGCTGTAGTAAATATGATTAAACATTTCATGAAAGAAAAGAAGCTAAATGAGGATTCTCTAATGGGCACTGAGATAAAACCATTGATAAAATCCATACAGGACCGTTTATCAGCAGCCAAGCTAAGGGCTGATGCAGCTATTCTCTCCATTTTCAATAATCTCCTATTAGCATTGGAAGATATTTCTCCTCAAACTGATGATGATACATATAGCACAACCAACCTTGTAAATGAAATACTAGATGAGAGTGCTTTATCTCCGAAACTATTTGTAATTAATCTTCCGGAGGCAGATGTAGCTAGGTACTTTTGTGCTGAAATAATAGACCGAATTTTCAGAAAGAGAAAGAGTAGCTTTACTTTGACCCCCAGAATAGTATTTGTCTTTGATGAGGCTCAGGAATTTATTCCAGCCGAGAAAAGAAAGGAAGATGGGACTGATAATTCAAGTAGAGCAGTTGAGCGATTATTAAGACACGGAAGAAAGTATAATTTGAATGGATGGATAAGTACTCAGAGAATTGCACATCTTAACACAAATGCACTCCAGCAACTTCACAGCTATTTTGTAAGTACTATGCCAAGACCTTATGATAGACAGTTAATTTCAGATACATTTGCTATTGATGATGCGTTTATGGATAGGACGCTTATGTTTCAAAATGGTGATTGGCTTATGACAAGTTTCAAAGCAACAAACACACAGAATGTACCGGTTTTCTTTCATGCTACCAATAATGAAGATTCGATACTTGATTGATTGGTTCGTTATTAATCAAGTGGATCTCCTGTCAATTATCAGACTGCTACCGTCTGGTTTAACTTCTGACCCTGAGCGTTTGTCACGAGGCCGTATTGTAATGAAAGGATTGCAGCCGCCGACAAAAGAGAAATTGATAGGACTGATGCCACTCCTATAATGGCACATGTTTTGCGATTGTATGTTTTTGGTGTCAGTTCACGGTCAAGGCAGGTCAATATCTAATTTAACCATTATAAGATTTAGCGCATAACAGATCGCATAAGCATATTAGCCCGTAGGTTGATTGGGGTTGCTAATCAACTAATCAAGGGATTCAATATATGCTGCGAAGGCAAGATGTAGTGTAGATCAGTTGGCATGATCACTAAAACTGCAAAGAGAAATTTCAGCAGCAGTACTATTATGATTATCGCTATTATGACTATAATTATTGTCCATAATGTATTTAATACCATTTTTATCCTACCTTGTTATTGTTTTCTTTGTAATTGTCTTACCTTTCTGTCGACTGCTCGTTTTGGCCTTTGATCTTTTTCCTGTCCTAGGTTCTATTCCTTGCTTGCGTTCTATGGCTGCAACATAAGCATTAGCCCTTTTCTTTGAAATACCCTTCTTTTTCTGAACTGCAGCAGATGCACCTGAGAACGTTTCATATTTCTTTTTGCCTAACTTTACCGGCATTCTCATGTTTGAGAAACATAATATTTGAAGACGTTAGAACATTAATCAGTGTAGTTTTAGTTAAAATTCTTGCATATCCTCGTAGAATTATCACTATCACATCTCGGCTGCATACTATTTTTATTTTTTTGGAGCTTGTGGACAAGAATTAAGTCCATGTATGTGAAAAACAAGCATTTTAGGCTATATTTCATACGTTCAAAAGATAGCTGCCGGGAGTGTTTGTTAAACACCAGCATGCAACTGAACATTGCACTAAAACGACACAAATGATATTATATTGTCCAAACTACCTAAAATAGATGCAGTGAACTTGCGTAGAGCAATACAACGATATACCATAGACGTAGAAGAATAGGAAGGTAATCTATATTCAGTTTTCTTTCTTAAATGTTTCATATCCTCTGCATACCTTTCTATTGTTTGGCCCATTTCTTGTCGTGGGGATTCCATATCGTTTGTATATCTCTCAGATACTCCTGCACTTTCATACCATCGCTTCCACTTTCCCTGCTTTCTGTATACTTCATAGAATTCAAATCCACAGTCCAAACAGCGTGAAACATCATACACTTCACCGACTTTGAAGAAACTTCGTTCGACTGTATACAGGTTGCAATCCATCTTTAGCATTCGAGTTAATCTCCTTCACAAAGGTCTGCTTCAGAATTGGAAGGAATTATCAATCTTTTAATTTATTAGAACGTAGTGGCCGTCTTAATCATAGTCAATTCCTTCTGTAATAGTAAATTTGCCAATTCTTTTATAAAATGTTGTGATCAGCTAAAATATATGGTGACCGTTAAAGAGGGACCAGTCGCAGCAAAATCTCATGGAATCTTAATTCTCGCTATCCTATCTATGGTATGGATTTCTTCGCAAGTAGGGACGGTCCACGGGATCGTACCTACTACAACTACACCCTTTGTAGTTAAGATCACATCCCCCCATAGAGGGCAGCAAGTAGGCATCGGCCACAATGTAACTCTATTGGGAAGTTCGAATTACAATGCAAGTTCTAAATGTCAAGTTTCAATAATTGTAGACAAGAAAAAACCCTACCAAAATACTATACCGATAGGACAGGGTGCAGACAACTATTCACAATGGAAATATACGCTTTCACCCACCTATACTGCCCTCACTGCGGGGGCGAATCGAGTTACGGCAAAGCTTACATGCAATGCTAACCCGGCGTTTACTAAATCATATAGTATCAACTTGACAGGGATAAATCAACCATCATCATCAACAACACCACAACCATCACAACAACAGATTGCAATTAAATCGAACGGTACAACTTCACCATTATCATCAGCATCAGTCTTGTCAAATAGCACCTTAGCCCAGTCAAATAGCACATTAAATAGAGCTAACACGACTTCCGTCCTACCAGTATCTGCTAACAGTAGCTCACTAATTGATCCATCATCAACTCACGCTAGCAGCTCTCCCTCGGGCGGACATAGTCACACACACCATCCTTCACACCACACACACCACAGCTCTAGTAGCAGTAGCAGCGAACATGATCGTAGCCATACACATACTGGAAGTGATAGTCATGATAGCAACGATGGCGGTGACAGTGGCGACTCTCACCACGGGAGTGGCGGAGGACACGATTTCTTCCATGGTGCATTTTCACATTTCGGAGGATAAGTCAATCTCATAGACAAAATTAATGTTGCTAGAAGACCGCAGGTTTGGTTCTGATTGTTACATAAGACAATCTGTACCCCACGTCCCACTAGTAGAATCAATGATACAATATGGTAAAATCAAGAGAAAAGAAGAACCATTAACTACTGTCACTTTCGCCATCAACATTTCCGCTACTGCGAGCTAACTATTTGTATAGCATGCAATTATTCATGATACACTAAGGCCAACTAACTACTCTTAGTATGGTTATGTGATAACTGGTACTGATAGTTAATATGGTAAATGTAGTAAAATATCTGATATGGTAGACCATATCTATTACATGAATTCTTAATAAGATATTTTATCGAATACTAGTACAGATCTATACAACTTTTTTATATCATTAATAATGACGGACCACAGTATGACCGCTAATAAGAGAGGTTTAGTATTAGAACATAAAAGGACGAGGAAAGAAGTATCTAGACAGGGAGGACTATCCTAAAAAAGGGCATTGTATTACAAAAAAAACGTGTCCATTTTATGCGTGATGACAATAGCATGCAATTAAACAAAGTGTTAGTTATTGGATTAAGGCAGTTAGGATTACCAGTAGCTAAATATGTAAAGGAAAAAGGGTTTGAAGCCTATGGCTTCGATGCGAATATAAAAGCAACGTTTATAGTTTCAGGGCCGAAAAGATGGCAGGGATAAAAAGAGCACGGGATTTCGGAGATTTCGATGTATACATCATTTGCATCTCTACACATGCTCCAGAAGATATCTTTTTACCCAATATACAAGGGCTACTGTCAATAGCGGAGAGATTATCAAAAGAAGCAAAGAGATGGAGATCTTGTGTCTATCGAAAGTACTATTCCAAGGGGAGCATCGCAAAAAGTGTTTGAATACTTGGCCATAGGCTCCATCTAGTCCATGCACCACATAGATGGTATGCATCAGAAGAAAAAGAACATGGCGTAAATCAATTACGTGTAGTTAGAGGAATACATGATTGGTATTTACATGAGGGTATGCAATTTTATAATGGACAAGTGTTTAATCAGGAGCCCATTAGTTTTTAATTGTAAATAGGATTATTC
>NZ_QURE01000054.1:10338-17189 GCF_009898475.1 Nitrososphaera sp. AFS
AATAAATTCAGGTCTACTACTGGTAAAGGCATGTAATAATTGGGAGTAAATAAGAGAAATATTTAGTAGAATAAGGGAAAAGTTGAGTGTGTTCGTTACTTGAGATCCAAAAGCCACGATGTATGTGTAACACTGAATAAGTCTAGACTAAACTATATGCTATGAGACTTGCTCCAAACTCTGTATGTCATATACATTTGACAAATCAGCTTGAGCTAATAGAAAAGTCTGGCTATCTCTTTCTATTCCTTTGAAACGGCGATCAATGTCTAAAGCTGCTCTACCTATTATCCCATTCCCCATGAATGGATCAACTATTACATCATTCTTTATTGATAGTTTGGAAATTATGTATTCTAGCTGTGCTAATGGTCTCTGCTTGCCGTCCATTATTTCACTGGGTAGTGAAGACTCTATGAAATCGCTAATGGATTTGAGGCTCTTAGGTCTATCATCTTTTACGTACCACAATAGTGGATTCCATGTAGAATAAACCTGGTACTTTAAGGAGCCAGTTACTTCGTCTTCTCTTATCGCTAATTGCCACCAAAATTTCAAATTGGGAGCACCCATATTGATATTCTTAAAGACCTGTGGTAGCAAATGGTTTGGAACATATGTTAACAGGCTGCCCCCAGGTTTCAATACCCTGCTTGCAAAAATTGCTAATCTTCTATAAATTTGCAAATCCTCTGTGTAATTTGTAGGATTGGTAAATATCAGGTCTACTCTCTTATCAGGAAAAGTACGCTGTTTATCCTGAAAATCGCCATAGATAAGCTCTACCCGTTCTTGTTTGTCTGTTCTAACGAGCTTGCTTAGATCTTTTTCTACTTGTTTTTTGGCTACTGAATGCGCGATTTGGTTCTTTCTAATTTGATTGTATACTTTATTTAGAGTTGCGCTACCTTCCCTAAGACTATTTTTTTGGGATTCATTAGCTTCTTTAATAACCTTCTTTCCTCTCTCATACATGGAAGTGGATACTCCAATTTTCTTGGCAATTAACTTTGAAACCTTGCCCTTCTCTTCCATCGATTGAAGGGTAGCCTCAGCTGATGCTACCCTTTCATTTTGAACAGAATTAGATTGCTTTCCATTACCAAATCCGACTATAGCCCCGCCTAATGACATCCTTTCCTTTGCTTTTTCCCTGAGTATCCCTTCCAGCGAATAACCTACTTCTATCCTTTGGAAGGCATTCATTTGGCGTCTTCGAAGGTTTACCTCGATTTGAAAAAGCTTTTCCTGATAAGGTTTCAAGAATTGCTTAGTTATGGATTTTATCGGTACCTCTAACTCTTTACATGCACGGCATCTATGTGCTCCGTCCATAATGGTTCCTTCCTGGTTGACAATAATTGGTACAAGTAGACCATTTTCGCGGATTGATTCTTAGAGCAGTTCGTACTCTTTAGATGATAGAGGAGGTACCAAACCTAGGTTGACTTTGTTTAGGTAGAGTTTACTGGTGGTTGGATTGTTTTGGCCATTTGTTTTTTTTACGATATTATCAGTTATCATCGGTACGTTTATAGTTTCATCATCTAAAAGTAGATCACAGCGAAATTGTACAGTAATCTTTTACTACTGGGACAATTCTCCCGAAACTGGGCTACTGAACACCTGTCCTTGAAACATTCCAACAAGACAAGCTCCAGCTTAAATGACAATGCAAACAGAGAAAGGAGGATGATAGCCATATGAATCGATAAGGAGACCATTTGATAAAGACAATAATTATTCTAACATAATTTTCAAAGAAGCAGCCTACCTACTCAATCTCATTTAATTTAATAATCATTGATATTAGACTCTGGAACATATCAGATTGAATTTGAGAATCATTAGGATAGGCCCACCTGATTTCAGATGGTTTAGACAATAGAATTCTGCATCTTACAGAATTTGCCAATACGATGCCGCTCATTACGGATTCATTGTTTTTAAAATTTTACAGACAAATACAATGGTGAATCAGGTGTTTTATATTATGTATGAACAGTTGTGTATAGTTCGAATCTTAACTGATTGCAAATGACGATGATTGTTTATTGAGAAAAAGGCATAGAAAGCCAAGCTACAATTACTTCGAGGATGTTTTGCGAAGGTATTTCCATCTGAACAAGGATACACTACCAGATAAAATCTGGTTGCTTGGATTCTGGTTTTTATGATACAGTGGCATGGGGCGCATCTAAAAGTGTTCAAGAAGATGCAAATAAGAAATCTGGTCATTTTTCATCATAAATAATGAAATCCGAACTACTATTGCATTCGTCAGCCGTTCAGTTGCGAGGCGACAGCATTCAAAGTTAACGAAATATTTTCCAACCCTTGGTCCATTTCCAGTAATAGATGCTAGTACATTTCTATCATTGGTAATAAGATCTCAAATCCTATACTCATACTGTTATTATTTATACCCACCTTTACACCTGGTTCTTGTAATTTTCAGGCAACAGTTGTTACGACTGTGGTCTTTCCAACTCCTGGAGCTCTTGTTAAAACCATGATTGCCATGTTGCCATTCATGTGTACGTTTTAAGTTGCTTTTATGTTGTTTATTGCTTCACACTTTCGCTTTTAGGTGTGCTATATGGTGAAAAGAATAATTTCCCAACTCTATGACTTATCGCCCGATCATAGTAGTTGCTGACCGTATTTCTTCAGCCATAGTGCAAGTACAGTCAGGCAATCCTAAAGTAAATACTTATACATGCTATAATTTAATTTTAATACTATCCCGCTCAACCTTAGTCTCATAGGTTTTCTGATCATATGTCTTGATATGAGACATAAGCTGACCTACATTTTCGAAAAATTTTTGCCATGTTTGTGGTAATGGTTCCATTGCCTGTGATGGAGTTAGGATGGGTTCTGAAAGCTTCCTTCCTGTTGTAACATCAAACCTTGCACCATGAAATGGACACGTTATAGTGTTTTCTTTCAAATTACCCATTGAAAGTAAGGCATTCATATGACCGCATCTATCACTTACGGCATAGAATTTGCCACCTACGTTAGCAATTAGCACTTCACTCCCGTCAACTTCAATGTGCTTCATTTTGCCATCAGGAATTTCATTTACTTTTGCAACTTCCACAAATTCGTTCTGATTCATTGCTGAGATTAAGTCATGGGACTATTAAAGGATAGTAGTAATAAGGAACTAAGTTGGTCTAAGCTGTAAAGCAATGAGGATATGCCAAACGGGAGGACTGAATGCAACTCAGAAATTTGCGCGGCTGTTCATGTTCCCAGGTATATACCCATTGTGGAGGAGGATATGGTCCCAGCCACTTTTACATGGTGACTGCGATTACAGCAGCATAGCAGTGCTGGTCAGCAGCAATTTGGGCTAGTGTAGGACAGAACGGTAACGGTACGCAATTCTCCGCAGGAAACCAGAGCTCAGGCCAGATTTTTCCTACAGGTGGCAATCCAATCAGTGGGTCAGGAAAGGTAATCCGGATACTACCAACTTATCCTTACCCAATGGTACCAAGTCACTGGTAAGGGTGATGCGACATGGCACAGCTCCTGATTATTCATTGCTTACGACGGATAGCGTCCGGCCTCTTTATCTCCTGGCCGAAGCATCAATATTTATAAATAATTTTTGACATCCTATCCGACTATTTGCAGTAAGCTTTTATTAGAGATATGTGTATATCAACCTAGTCTGGTTGAAGAAACAAAATATTGATTCAATGTTAGAACAAAGGACGTCTGCTGATATGTGTACTTGTGGAGAACTGCGTAAGGCAGCGAGAGCAGTAACGATGCTCTATGATAATGCGGTCAAGTCGAGTGGGCTGCAATCTACCCAGTTTAGCTTATTGCATGTCATATCAAAAAGTGACTCCATACGAATTTCAGAGCTTGCTGCCAAGATGGGGACGGATAGAACCACACTAACCAGAAATCTCGCTATCCTAGAAAGAGATGGATTGATCAAGATTTCAGAAGGAACAGATCATCGAACGAGAAATGTAACGGCTACTCAAAAAGGACGTGGCGCTGTAGTCAGAGCCATTCCTCTCTGGAACGAAGTCCAACACAAAGTAAAAGAAAAAATGGGTGAAAGTTCGTGGCAAGGATTAATGCGAAGTTTGAGCGAGTTTCTGAAAGTAACAGACCAATTAACTGATCAAGACGACAAAAGTTTCTGAAGACCAAAAGTTACAGATACAACATTACTTCCCGAATGAAAATGAGCGCACTTTTACATGTTAATAATTGTGTATGAAAGGGAATATAAAATAAAATATATTGGCAGCTAGAAGAGACTGCTGCGATGCAGTAGAGTCTTTCTTTACGAGCATATACAGATAGCACAAAACAACATTTATAATCAGTACGATCCAATTCAATCTAATCCAATAAAACAGCATCATACGTCGGCATTTTATCACGAATCCATGAGCCGCATTGATTTTGTTCTCGTTTTACATTCAAGATGATGCGTGCAGATACACTTATAAGAGTGCATATGCACCTACTATTCTAATGCTCGACACAAAAGAAGACAGTAAATCTATCACAGTTAGCCGTCAGGCATGGTTTACTCTGGGCATACTTAGCAGCACGCTTTTGGTTGTTTTTTTCTCTGAGACAATGTTGTTACCAGCCATTCCGGAGATCATGAAAGACTTTAAAGTGCCTTATGCATTGGCTGCTTGGATATTCAGTGGATACATGATTGTAGCTGCGGTCATGACTCCAATTGCTGGTAAGTTGTCTGATATATATGGAAAAAAGAAAATATTGCTCACGCTGCTTGTCATTTACGTTGCTGCGACAGCAGCCGGTGGATTTGCAAATACCATTTCATTTCTACTTATGATAAGGGTGATCCAGGGTGTTGGCTTAGCAGCGGTCCCTGCGGCCTTTAGCTTACTCAGAGATACCTTCCCTCCAGCGAAGCTCGCTGTTGCTGTGGGCATATTTGGGTCTGCATACTCTGCCGGTTCAGTTGTTGGTCTCCTTGCTGGGGCCAGCATAATCCACAATATCGGATGGCATTCGACATTCTTCTTCATAGCGCCTACGGCTGCCTTTGTGACTGTGATGATTGCTAAATTCGTTAGAGAGAACAAAGTGGAACAACTGCCACTCCCACATTCGCCTGCTGATGGATCTCAAAAAAGTACCTACAGGGATAACGATCACAAACTACAAGTGTCGCAGTTGCACCTCTCCATCGATATCAAAGGGGCAATCGCACTTTCAGCAACTACTGCGGCGTTCATACTGGGTTTGACGTTATTGCAAACAGGTGGAACCTCAAATTTACAGAATGTTTCAGCTGCGTTTTTGGTATCGATAATATCATTGTCTGTCTTTGTAATCATAGAGAGAAGAAGCAATTCGCCGCTACTAGACTTCAGACTGTTAAGAGATAAAACTCTTCTACCGTCGTACCTCATACTTATGGCTGTCGGGATTACCATGTTTATGGCATATCCATCTATAGTACAACTGGTCAGAAGTCCAGCACCACTAGGATTTGGAGGGAATGCAGTTGATGCTGCCAATGTTCAGCTACCCTTCATGATAATGTTCCTAATCCTCTCAAGCATTACACCATTTATAATTAATAAAATAGGAAACAAAAGGCCTATCATAATTGGTGGCTTAATTAGCCTAATGGGATCAATTGGACTATTAGTATACCATTCAACAGAATTTGCAATATCTGCAAACTTGGCCATAATTGCTACAGGCCTATCGCTGGCGGTCACTGCAACTTGGAATATAGTTGTATCAGAATCTCCAAGAGAGTTCCTTGGAATTTCAACAGCCGTAGCGGCTTTACTACTGTTCATCGGAATGGCGACGGGTCCAGCTTTGGCTGGAGTTTATATGGAGAACCATAACACTATAGCTGGCATTCAAGGCTCGTATCCAACTCTCAGATCTTATGATCTGGTGTTTCTTACTTCAGCATTGCTATCAGGGATTACAGTAGGATTGGCTTTTGTGCTCAATAAAGGATATAGAGTACATACGGCGATTAAAGGGATGAGGAGCTTGTTCTAAGATTTGGGTCTTCATACCAAGAAGGAAGAGAAATGAATGACGAAGAATCACAAAAAAGAGATAAGTTTTTCAAGTGAAATGACCATCCAACATACAGGGATCATTGAAGATTGAAAATTGCTACATCTGTCTGTCTTAGTGATAGCTGCGACAATAAATAGTCTTTTATAACTGCTGGCATATTTAAGATATTGTAAGCAGCTGATAGGAAGATAAAGATGATAATATTATCACACAATCAGTAGAGATAAGTGATTTATCATCATCGCCACCGCAACAACAACCGCCGTCATATGGCGACCTTGCAGAAATCGATGAATCGGCAGGGGCTACCACACTTTCCCAAGAAGATATGGCCAAGATCTTTAAAGGTAGAAATTTGGCTTTTGTTTCTACCTTATCTAGCGATGGGTCGCCACATATCACTCCGATATGGGCTGATGTCGAAAATGGTACAATTCTGATCAACACTTCCGTAGTAACTGCGAAGTATAAGCACATGTTAAAGAATCCAACAGTTGCAATTTCTGCAGTTGAACAATACAATCCATACAACATGGTTTCAATTAAAGGGAAAGTCATAGAGCATACAACAGAGGGCGCTGACGAGCATCTTAAAAAACTTGCGAAAAAATATCTGGGTGTAGGTAAATACTATTACAGACAATCAAAAAACAAAAGAGTAATATTGAAAATAAGGCCAGAGAAGGTGATGGGTCTATCACTTCATCCTGCTTTCTATTTTCTTGGTTATTCTCCATGGAATTCTGCCACACCACAAGCCAAAGATAATAGTCAGTCATCGT
>NZ_QURE01000055.1 GCF_009898475.1 Nitrososphaera sp. AFS
TCGAATTACTTCAATCAGCAAAAACAGTGGGATATTTAACTATAGTTAGCAATATGAAGCCATTTGTTTTATAGTTTTAAATCCACTTATGCCTAAATAACTGTACTATTTAGTATCCTTAATAAGTACATACTTTCATAAGTATGTATGTCTTTGCAATTAAGAGATTACAACTCCTGTACATTCTGGCTTGAGAGTCTTAAATCAAAAAGTACACTTGAGACATACGCTAATCATCTCCTATTGTTTTGCAGATTCCTTAATGTAAATCCGGATCACTTGATCCAAAGCTATGATATTAAACTACATCATACACCTCAAAAAAATAGCTAAAAAATCAGCAGGTAAACCAACTAGGGGAGAGTTATCTGTTAACAGTATAAAGTTCTATCTTAATGGTGTCAAATCCTTCCTCGAGTTCAACGAGATACCTTTACCCTGGAAAAAAATTGCCAAGCTCTATCCCGATGATGTAACTAACTCGTACAGATCCTATACAAAAGAGGAGATAAAGAAATTATTGTCAGTAGCTGATCCTAGAGATCGTTGTATTATATTATTGATGGCCTCCAGTGGCATACGAGTTGGAGCCATTGAGACACTAAAAATCAAATCAGTCAAGAGGCTGGATAATGAAATTGGAATTGTGACAGTCTATCCTGAAAGCAAAGACTCAGTTTACACTGCCCTAGTTACTCCGGAATTTTTGGCTAGCCTTGATGAATACATAAAATACCGTAAATCTCAGGGCGAGAAGATAACAACTGAATCTTGGCTAATACGTGACAAATTCGCCATGTTTTCAGGAAAAACAAACAGACCAATTCCACTGTCAAGCAAATCTATAAACAAACAGATGCGTTTTCTCATAAGAAGAGCTGGCTTGTCATTCGAAGAATTACAACCTGATCACAGTTTCAGAAAGTTCTTCAATACCGCCTTAATGAATTCAGATGTTGCATATACATTTAAGGAATTGCTGATGGGACATAGTGTCAACTTAGATAATGTTTATTATGATAAGAATAATGAGAAATCCCAGCAAAAGATATTGTTAGAGTATATGAAAGCTGTAGATGCCCTCACTATTAATGATGAATACAGATTAAAGAAAAAAATAGTTGAATATGAAGAGAAATTGAAAGATGTGCCTAAAGTGGAACAGTTAGAGTCACATCTTGCTAACAAAATCATAGAACAGGAAGGAAAAAGAAAAGGAAACTCAAATATTACAACAAAGGTATGAACAGGATATGAAGACTATGCGTGAAGAGATGAATCAACAATTTAATCATATAATGGTATTAATACAGCAGAACCCGAAACTATCCAATGTAAAACCTGAAGTTCTTGCAATCAAGTTAGAAAATCAAAAGCGTTGATCTTTATTATCATCAATCATGACATCAATAAGGAATAACTCATTTTCTACAAGTGATCTAAGATAATAGAGAATACTCAATTTGTATAAGGAAACCTCTTTTGGGACGACTCCCAGGATGGCTAAATCCAATAATCTAGTGCGCGACATGCTTGAGGTGGCATTACTCCAGTCGCGAGTCTCTATACCAGAATAGAATTTACGCGTTACTATATTCTTTAGTTCTTCTAATAAGATTTTATCCAGTGTGTATTCAATTTCCATCGCAATAGCCTTGAGACGATGGAATGCAAAATTATCCGTTACCTCAAGGAATTTTTCGAAATAGATTGATAAGAACGGATAGTTTTCTTTTACCGTATATAGTAACCCGTTGAAGTCACGCTTTATATGAATGTCATTATCAGTTTTTGCTAAATTCTTAAGGACACAATTGACTTGTTCTGGATCTTCCTCTGACAGCAGCAGTAACATTAGACCGCGCAAATTTAGTCTGTATCTGCTTACAGTCCCACTTGGGTCAGATGCTAAACCAAGCCTATCGTCGATGCGTGTTAAATCAAGATATGGACTACCGTAAGTCTGACCATGTGCATATGTCTTTCTCCCTTTCTTTCTTAAATACCCATCAATAATGTACTTGTAATTATTGATGATTGTTGTGATTTCTATGTAATTAGTTACTGTTAATGGTGTGTCAGGATTTCTACTATGGGGAAACGGGGGTTGTAAATGAACGCTATTATTGCTTCCACCTTCTACGGTAATGTTTGTAATCTCTTTCTTCGAATTCTTTGATATGTATGTCTTACATGTGTCTTTCTTTTTAGCAAGGTCTAATTTTTCTTTCTTTCCTAGATAGTTAGGTGGAAATTCTTTTATCATTTTTGTCATTAGTTTTGAAGAGGCCCTTTGATCTTGAGAAATTATATCATCTAGACAAAAATACCTGCTTCCATTTCCCCAATTTGTTGGATATAGATCTTCAAGCATTTCATATACATATCTCCAGTCAGAGGTGGGATCAATGTCACGCATTTTATACATTATTTCACTTCTGGATAGTGGTTCTGGACTTGCACCTATAACTTTCAATAGTCTACGATATGATTTTCCTTTCAGACTTTTTTTTAACATTCGCCCCAAAAGCTAGTTTTCAATCTTAAATTTTACCTTTTCCTATTCAGTCCCAAAATATTAGGTACGCCGGACTAATTAATCAATCTTGTAAAAAATGCAAGGATGCAAGACAGCTGGAATATCGTTTCCAGCAGAAATAATAAAAAAAATAGATAAGGAACGTGGAGATGTCAGCCGTAGCAGGTATATCTTGAGACTGGTACTCAGAGATATGAAAAACAATGTAGATTTGGAACTGGAATCTCGACCAAGCCAGGCCTGAATCACAGAGGAGATGAACTCTCATAAATAAGGTATCATCACCACCAGGTTCGAATACGTACTGTGAAGCATTTGGCTGCTTTGAAAAAGCTACGCTACTCGTTACAGTAGATGCCAAGAGATATGGAGCAATATCACTTAAGGTTTGCAAGAACTGTATAGCAAAGTTCCAAAGCAGTTGATGTGAAAGTTATGTATAAAGATAATAAGTTAGGGACAATACGGCTCACAGTTAGTGCTTCATGTGTATTATTGCCAACCCTGGCAAAACACTATACGAATCACCCGTCAAATACGATAATTGAAGACAAACCCGAACGAATCCTAATTCGAAAGGAATCAGGCGTTAGAGTAGCCGCCAAGCTCCGCACTAACGCCCTTACAAACTTTCAGTCAAGTAGGATGGTCACTCCTAGATGACTATTTATAAAATAGTAAGGTCGATAGATAAAGATTATCAAGACAAAAACTGTGAAGATATCCTAGACAGGCTAGTACGTCCAGACTGCATCTGTAGAACATGTGGAAACTACCGTCAGTATAGACCAATAATTGAAAATACACTCACTTCAATCGACATCATACCGCTCCTGCTAAAAATGCTGCGAAAACAGGAGCAGCTACAAGAATCAGTGATACAATTTGGCTGATGACGACAGTGTAATTAAGTTAGAACTGACAGACAAACTAAAGCAGGAGCAAGTAGTTTCTAGGTATGAATACTACCTAAGAACCGGCAATATAGTAATTCAACTCAACCATAAATATGATAAGAAATTAATCACCTCTCCTTTAGAATCTGATTGGCCGAAAACAATTCAAACACTGGAAAAACAACTGAAGCGGAGAGGTGTGAATCCTAAACTCATAACAATGCTAACAGACTCAGCTGATAATAATGCCGAGGTTATACTTGGGAACCTACAAAGTATAGAGGAAGAGATAGAGAATAACATAAAGACTGGGAAAGAGAAAAAGTATTATATACAAAAGTACAGAGGAAAGGATTTTCTTGCAGAAGCCGTAATAGTAGCCGGGACTCCATTTTTTGCAACTAACAATGATGGTACTATAAAACTGGAGGAGTCAGTACAAGAATACAATGAGACATTTCTTCCACTTACTAATCGCATGTACTTGAACCGACCCTACGTCTTTAAATCCAAACAAGAATTCGATGACTTGCTTGAGAAAGCAAAGACTGAGACGCTGGACGGTCTTTACAAATCAGTAAAGTCAGAGTGGCAAAAATACAATGCAGCAGACGATAACGAAATTTCATTGTGTACAGCAGACACCATTTACACCTACAAGCAGGACAGTATTGGAATGACCCATTACCTCTTCTTTGTGGGCATGCCAGAGTCAGGAAAATCAAATCGCCTGTTAGTTTTCAATTTACTTGCGTATAGAAATATGTTCTCTGCAGATATGACGCCTTCAAATATATTCCGCTTTTTGGGTCCACTTCAGGAGGGACAAGGTACTATATGCGAGGATGAGGCTGATGATCTAGATGAAAGCCCACAAAAAATGAAAATTTACAAATCAGGTTATACGACTGGAATCAGAGTAACTAGAAATGATGACGAAACCTCGACTGGAAGAAGGCAAGATGGATATTGTACTTTTGGTTTCAAAGCGTTCGCCGCAGAGAAGCTACCTGACTCTATCAAGGCTAAGGGATTTCGAGAAAGAACCGTAGAGATAAAATGCCAGGCTGGTTCTCCTAAATATGATATCTTAGAGGTGGCTAATGCTGCTCAAGAAGAGGAATTTGAGGACCAATTAAACGAGATAAATAGGCTAAGGAACATCCTGCTTCTTTTCAGATTGCTTCATAATAATGACAAGATACCAAATATCAAACTAAACATAGCCAATAGAGAAAAACAACTTTTCAAACCAATTTTGAGAATATTTCAAGATACCAAGACCTCAAGAGAATTGCTACCTGTGGTAAGCCATTTTGTTAGAGAGAGAAGGAGTAAGAACATCGATACATTTCACTCATTTCTATATCGGGTTATTAAACAGCTTACAAGCAAAGGACATTATCAGCTGGCTACAGCAACAATATGGCAAACTATTAAAAACTCTTTACCTGGTAGC
Organism: Nitrososphaera sp. AFS; assembly: GCF_009898475.1. Classification (GTDB taxonomy): domain Archaea; phylum Thermoproteota; class Nitrososphaeria; order Nitrososphaerales; family Nitrososphaeraceae; genus Nitrosopolaris. Next base: position 4,895 of record NZ_QURE01000055.1, read on the forward strand.
GATATACCTAAAAGACCGTTATCTTATGAGAGTTCCGAGTATGGAACAATATCACAGAAGCAGATAACTGAGATATTAATGACGGATTTTTCGGCTGATAGACCAAAGCACCGAGGAAAGAGTAAGGAACTTGTCTTCAAAGAAGAGAAATTAAGATCGCTTGATAAAAAGTTCAATGTTAATCTGGAGGTCACCGTTGGTGAGTCGGATGAGTCGCATGAGTCGGATGCTGGACTTGATGGCTACATAACACAGAAGTTTTTGGATGAAGAAATTGAAGGTTTAAATGATGAATCGGAGAGTAATTCAGATATTCAAGATAAAAATGTAGAAAAAACTATGTCTACAGAAGTAGCAAATACGTCGTCGAATGTCAGCAAAGCGACTCATGCGACTCATCCGACTCAAACTGATGCTCACTTCTCTTCTCCATTTGACTCAAAACCACCGCCTAGACCTCAAATGACAAACGAGGATAGCAGTCAATGACACAAGGGTCCTGGACTGGAATCGAAATATCAGAGGGTCTGATTTTCATACTACGTCATTTGGAAGAGCCTCATTGGCCTAGGACTGTATCTACTAAAGCGCAGGAGAACGCTCAAACTAAAGTTGACACCATCGAAGAAGCGCTAGCTAGGTATAAATCGGCCAACTTCTTAGATTGCAAGATTAACGCCTATCCGTTTCGCGAGGACTGGGCGTATGATTTGCTTGGACAGGCACCTTATTTTATATTCATCGACCTTGACCTGGAACACTTTCCTTCAATGCTGGCACTTAACAGGGCGCTAAACAGGACGTTGAAGAATATCAAGGCGGCATTTAAGGATGATAAATTAGAACCGACTGTATTATGGTCAGGAAATGGCTATCATATTTATCTACCTATTCAAGCCATTGTCTTAGAGACTGAATCTGTATTCGCAGATCTAGTTAAGGGCAGCCAGTGTTCTAGGATGTTCTTACAGTTTGCTGAACAATTTCTTTCAGATAAAAAAGCTGACCAATGTCATACAAAGGGTCTAAGCTTCAAGAATTGCATGATTAGAATTCCCGGAACTATCAACTCAAAGAACAATGAGACAGTCCGGATTGTACAAGAATGGAATGGTGTTAGACCTGCAATAAATTGGATACTTCGTGACTTTAGAAGGTACCTCATTCAGCAGAAAATAAGTATGGTAGCAGATGAGAGAAGGAGAGATAGGTACTCAGATGCAACCGATGCACCAACTAAACGACAATGGATTGAGACACTTCTTAATATACCAATACCTGACTACAGAAAGAATGCCTTAAGGCTTATTGTGGCGCCCTATTTAATTAATATCAAAAAACTCTCTTATGCTCATGCATTCAATATAGCCAAGAAATGGCTAGACTTATGTAGCGAAAAAAGGCCATTAGATTTTAACTTAGATGCCAAGATCAAAGAAAGTTTAAAGGCAGCAGCAAGAGTTGGTTATTTTCCAATTGCATTAGGCAATTTAGAAGAAGAGAATCCAGAACTCTACAACTTAGTTTACTTATACCACTGAGTACAATCCACAAAACTAGATGATGAGGCGGTTACGAATTACAAAACCACGGTACGGATTTAAAGAGAAAGTATGATAGAAGTTCTTAAACTTGAATATCTTAGACGAGAAAAAATAAAACAAGACTACTGCACAAGACAGACTACTGTACAGGCTATGGCCACTGATATGAAGGAATTGATAAAGTCAATTACTGCTATAATTAGCAAACGTGAATCACTTAATGGCTATCCCTCATTGGTGGGATTGGTAAGACGGGTGCCCAAAGTCAATGTGCCGATTGATAACTTACAAATATGACTTAATACATTTGATAGAATATCATAATGAAATATGGCACTCAGAAATATCATATGTGTGAGTCCTGTAAATCACAAGAACAAAACTTTAGGGTATATCTTAGGACTAGACTGTTAACATCAAGTGTTCTACGAACTTATAATCCTGAAAAACGTAAACTACAAGCATTTGGCTGGTACTGCATAACTTGTGGAATACTAGAAACAGATGAAATGATAATGCAGAAACGAAAGGAAACAATCATGAAAACATTTAACTTAAAGGATGATGCAGCTTATGAGAAGTTTATCTCAGAATATGAATCATGAACTGACGACTGGTATACCAGTCCCTCCCGGGAGGAACACCAATGCGACTAACGTGTACGTTAGTTCTCTTTATTGTAAATATTTGCAAAGGTAGTGCAATATTGCACATCAGAAGTACGGGCCTTTGAAGTTGGCAACGATAGAAGTTGTCAGTACGAATCCCAAAGTGGAAGGAGTCACAACTAGTTGAAGAAAAGATGTACATTTCTGCCTTTATAGGTTTATTATCAGATTATGAAAATCTATGTCATGTCATAATTAGATTTCTTGCATGGTGTGATGGTATAACAGCGTATCTTGATTGCTTATTTTGCCGGGCCATTTTTCTTGCAAACATCTTTGCATTTAATGACAATTTCGTTGACATCATCTCCACATTTTTCATCACCTTGCTCCAACAGGAATTCTTTTAACATAAGAGAAAGCATTTGAGTCAGACCACATACCTGTATTATATCCATCTGCTCAACTATGGACTTCCGAAATTCTTTACCGGATAGACCAACCTTCTTTGATTGCTCGACTATCTTCGATGCTATGTCAATTGAATTACTGAACGAATACTTCAACTGACGAATCAGTCCTATATATTCAGCTATGTTTGCATCTGTTTTTGTGGTGTTGCTTGAATGTTTGTTTTCCTCTAACTTCGCCATAACATACAGGCTTACAGCAACGGTCAATAAATGTGTTACTACCACTTGGTAACGGCGCGAGATCATAAACCCCCAAAACATCTCATCTAGAAATTGGAGTGTTAAGCGAAGAAAATGCGGAAGTTACATCTATTGAAATAGACAAGAAATCTGCAAATATTGCAAGAAAAACATAGAAGATGCGGCTTTTGCCTTCTTAATATGAACCACGTTGAGGATATCTTTGATTTTTTGATTGGTCTGCCTCCCGGGAGGTATACCGATACGTCTGGTTACCATGCTGGGTGCTGGTTACGCGAACCGTATTACCTGGAGGATGTTTTTTACTTCTGACTGGCTTGAAACACCACTGCGATGAACAACCACGTTCATTTGGAATAGGTTTCTTTGAAATAGGCCCATATCCAGTTTTGAACTGCGTTTCTTTCTGTCTTTGCATTGCTTTCTTTACCTCTATTCCCTCCAGAGACTTACCCATCTCTAATTTCTGAAATTCGTTAAGATGTCTTCTGTACAGGTTCGTTCAAATAATCATTTCGTCTAATTCGTCAGGATGATAATTCCTTATGGTTCTTAGAGGAATACCTAGTCCTTTACAAGCTCTGAAATGGGCTTTAAGGGGACCCATGAGGGAAAGATCTTAGGTACAAGACAAAGAGGGAGACCGATACCCGGTCAAATTGTCAAGATCAGTTAGTATATGAACAAATAAAGAATGATGCCCAGTCCAGCCTAATCCACAAACAATACTCTATTTGCGATTTTTCCAAGTCTCTCTATTTCAACTTCTACTATGTCATTATGTTTCAAGTACTTTAAACCTGATGAAAAAGATAAGGCAGTCCCACTTGGAGTGCCGGTTGATATTCAGGTTCAAGTGTCATGACTTTGCTCATACTACTTATGATCTTGTCTATCTTTAGGACAAGATTTTTGGTGGATGAATTTTGTCTGATCTCCCCATTTACATTAGTTGTTATATGAAGATTGTTGGGATCAGGGATTTCATCACTAGTAGTTAACCATGGTCCACACGGCCCAAATGTGTCAAAACCCTTTGCTCTAGTATACTGTTTATCAGCAAATTGCAGATCACGTGCAGAAATATCATTCAATACAAAATAACCAGAAACATATTTGAGCGCATCATATTCAGCGACTTTCCTACATTTCTTGCCTATAACTAATGCCAGTTCCCCTTCGTAGTCTAACTGCTTTACAAATTTTGGACAAAGGATGTCATCCATAGGACCAATTAGGCTGGTTCTAGGCTTCAGGGATATAACGGGTTCTTTAGGAGGATCCTTTCCAAAGCGTAACCAACTTGGTTGGTCAATGTAATTAAACGCCAAGCATATTATCTTGAAAGAATCGATAATGGGTGGAAGAATTTTAAATTCATTTAAATCGTTAACAAATGTTAATTTGCCCATAACCTCTTTTAATCTCTGAAAATATTCTCCAAATAGGAATTGTTCTAAATTCATCGGTAATGTTAATCCAGTTTCCTTTGCTATTTCGTCTAGAGTAATTGCCTTTCTTTCACTGTTAATGATTATAAAGCTCGTGCTGTCACGTTTTAGAATCCTCGCTAATTTTAAGTAAAAGTACCTCCATAGATTTATTATAGTCAAGGTAACTATTAAGCACATCCACAGCTACTGTACCAATTGGCATGGTGAGCTGACGTTGATTTGTTCGATTGTGTAGTATTACATCAGTATGGTGTGAGCCAATTTTATCCTCCAGAATTACGTCTTGTGAATAGCCCGCCTATGACATCACAACCCCTTATGAGACTAACTCACTCCATTCTTCGTGAAGGCTCAGCTCCACTTATCATTTATCAATTGCCCTGTATATGTTTAGAATATGCAAAATAAACCTGGAAGATAAATAAAATTAGTAATCGACAGAAAATCAGTCTATAATTGGTTTTAACTAAATAATCTTATCAACCGCCATTGAAAGCTGACTTGATAGCTTTTGTGAATTTGCTAGAATCTGAGACCCACCCAAATACTCCTCCCTGCATCTTGATTTGCTTTATTGCTGCTTGATAGTTACCATAATCTGTAGCGCCTGTTCCATCTTTTATTAAAGTACACCAGTAGCCATTGTCATTTGCTTCTCTCATTATAGTATGAACACATACATCTGTGGTAATACCAGTGATTACAAGGTGAGTGATTCCCAAATTCCTCAAAATCAATGGTAAATTGCTCTGACCAAACGCTCCTTTACCTGCTTTATCTACTATGTATTCTCCAGGGATTGGATATAAATCATCTATTATGTCCCAATTCTTTTCACCTCTTACTAAGAGCCGTCCAAGACCGCCATCCGGAATATTACCAATTCCAACCCCATTTCCAATGATTTTGCTTCTAAGGATTTTGTTGTATGGTGCGTCTGAAAGATCAGGTAGATGTCCTTCTCTGGTGTGTATTACTTTAATGTCTGTTTCATTTCGAATTGTGTATAGGATATGCATTATTGGCTTTATTGGAGCTGAAGTTAAGCCAAGATCATACCCCATAACGTCAACATAACCTTTTGGTCCGCAAAAATCAACTTGCATATCTATACTCAGAAAGGCAGTTCTTGCAGAGTCAAATTCGACGAAAGCCTTATCACCGAAATTTGGACAGTCTTCAACTTCTACCTTGAATAGTTTTCCCTTTGGAGGACCATAAAGCCAACTTGGAAATTTAAAAGTCCGTGTGTTTTTGAAATCTTTGTAGTCTTGCTCGACTCTATTTAATATTTCTTCTCTACTTGCAGATGTAAAGTCTTTGTTTGGTATAGGAGAAGGAGAAAGATTTTTTTGATTCCTTTTAAGTTCGCGCAAGGATTTCACCTGATTGCTAATACTGGACATGATGCATGCGTAATGACTTTACTTGATACACTGCCTAACAAAAATCTAAGCCCGGTCATATCTTTAGTTCCAACAAGTATAAGATCGATATCATTTATTTTTGCAAATTCGATTATAGCTTCAGGCACCTTTGTATTCGTTATTATATCAATTTTCATGTTTATTCCTTCTTTTTCTCCAGATAACTTTGCTTGTTCGAGAAGTGTTCTGGCTTTTTTCCTGATATCAGTTTCGTAATCTTCTTCATACGCTTTACCTTCGGCGTAGTATTGCATTACATCAACTTTAGGATTTTTTGGTGACTCCTCAATTACATGTACAACGTATACAAATGAACCAAGTGTCTTTGCTAATCTGACTCCATAATCAATAATTCTATCATTGTAACCAGACAGATCAATCGCAAGTAGAATTTTCTTGAAGATTTGCAGTTTACTCTCCAGCCTAACACCAGTTTCGTTTACCACTCCTTCCATAATTATCATACTCCTGCACCAGGAAAAGTAGGCGCATTGTCCATTGCTCCAGCAGTACCATAGCCAATCTTGCCTCCAAGCCCTTTCTCAGTAAGTCTTGCATTTTTGTAGTACCCGGTAATCTTCGCTATAAGTGGATATACTCCTATACCACCTATTAGTCCACCAATAACAGCTGGAAGGTCAGAATAAGTAAATTGAATCACTATTGCTATTGCCAGTCCAACTCCCAAACCAATTAACGCAGGAATATTGAATTTCTTGTCAGCTGCAAGCATATGTTCATTAATATTGTTCTTCCTAGCAACAATCCAATAATGACCTATCAATACTCCGCCAACAAGTGGGACCAAAACTCCTAAGGTATTAAGCCATGGGACTATATTGGTTATAAGATTGGATACTGCGACTGCAGCACCAACAAACATTATTATCATTGTCACTTTCCTCCATGAAAAGTTAATTTTTCCCTTTGAGACGTAATATGTTAAATTCCTGAAACCTTGACCTGCATTATACAAACATCCATCACATACTGAGCCATTGCTTAACCATTGCATTACCATTATGGGTATCCCAAATGCTACTGCAGCCAAGCCAAAGAAAAAGTCAAGATGTCCAGCTACAGCTGTATATATCCCACCAATTAAAAGAGTTATCATGTTACATACTGGGAACGCAACCCCAGTTACAGCCCATGCTTGTTTTGGGCTTTTTGTCCACCTTACGAAATCCCCAGTCATAGTACTACTAACTATAAATGTTCCAACTGATGCAGTAAAACCAAGCGCAAATGTCCAATGCTTACCAACTACGGGTGAGACTAATGGGTTCCCTCCTGTATGTGTCGCTACAACTACTAATATTGAGTAGATCATCCATACTTCCAAGGCTGCTACTGCAAAAACAGCAAATTTACCTAGCGAAGCCATTGCATTCATTCCATATACTGCAAACAGCCCAAAGACAATAGCCCATAGTCCAGCCCAAAAGCTAGTAGTACCTAATATACCTGGAAGTACGCCACTTCCATGTCCTGCGTTAAAAGACTTTCCACCATACAAGCCTACAGTTAAATCAGCGGCTAACCATGCTTGGAAGACAAACCACCCAGCTACTAATCCTGATATTAGAATAACCGGAACAACATAACCATGCTTTCCGAATGCTGCCTTACACATCATCGAGAAATTTAGACCTAATTTGGCCCCTCTATGCGCGATTAGCCCAGAGTATGCAAACAAGAAGACTTGTCCTCCTACTATGGCTACGTATCCTAGAGGTGCACCTAAACCGCCCATTATTTGACTTCCGATGAAAATACAGATGTATGCATGTGCAAAACCAGCCCATACTAGGGCCGGCTTTAAAAATCCCAATCTCGCTTGTTCGGGTACTGGCCTATCAGTATATTCCTCTTTTGCCTCTGTCATTTGTAATTCTTTGATAAGCTTCAGTTAGATATAAGTAAATGTATTAAAAAATGGACATTTTGATATATATAATAAAAATACCAAGTAAGCATATATCATAAATTTGAGATTTTATGATTAATCATTTAGAGGGAAACGCGCTAACTAATCACTATGTAATGTAATTGTCTTACCTGACTTATAACCTACTATTTTGCGATATAGAACGAGTCATAGTTTAACGTTTGCTCCCTGTTTTTTAACTTCATCAGCCAGACTCAATTTAAATTCATCCAGTTTGTGCGTAAGAGGTTCATTATGCAGAGCTAAAATCTGACAGGCAAGAACTGCAGCATTTGTCGCCCCATTGATTGAAACAGTAGCAGTAGGAACTCCCTTAGGCATCTGTAACATTGACAGAACAGAATCTAAACCATCTAGAAGAGATGACCTTAGTGGTACAGCAATAACAGGTAATGTTGTAAATGCAGCAATCATTCCTGGCAAATGTGCTGCGCCGCTTGCAGCTGCTATAATCACTTCTATGCCTCTCTTTTTTGCGCACTTTGCATATAGGATCATTTCTTCAGGCGATCTATGAGCTGATGTCACTACTATCTCAAATGGTATTCCAAAAGATTCTAGCATTTTGACTGCTTCCATCATGATTTCAA
>NZ_QURE01000056.1 GCF_009898475.1 Nitrososphaera sp. AFS
AGGATTCGTAAATATAATTAATAATAGATGATAAATTATGATGGGGCTCATATATCTCTGAGAATAATAGTTCTAGTCTATCGTAAACATCTTCTAGCTCGTACGAATAAGTTTTTGTATTTTTATCAGGTACATATAACGAGTTAGGTTTCCCATCCTTTCCTCGTGGAAGGAAGTAGGTGACATTCTGAAATGGCTTTAATTCCAGGTCGAGAATTTCAAAGGACTTTTGCTTTGATATTTTCTTATGTGCGGTTTCATCTTCATGAATGTGCAATAAGTCCTGGTCCTTAGTGTTGAAAAGTATTAGTACATATTGGTCTCTTTTAAGTTTTTGATATATGGATTGCAAAAGAAACATAAGATAAGATGTTTTTGAATTCCCTGAAATCCCTGACGCATTAACATGTGCTGTATCAGGTCCCAATAAATACGAAATGTCCAAAGAAATAGGTACACTTAGGCCATTACTATTTTCTATTATTCCTGCAGGGATCGGCTCTGTCATATGTGGAATACCCAAAGCAGTTTTTATCTCTTCACTGCTGGCGAATCGAACTGGTTTTTCAAATCCGACCGGTAAATTTATTGTGCGTCCTGGATTAGTCTTTTTTGTATTTGCCGTATTTGCTGTTGCGGTGGCCATCACAACTGCTCTGGCCATAATACCAGCTCGAACATTCAATTTACTTTTGGGCCGAACATTGCGGCTATCTGCGTCCGCAACAAAAGTTCTCAAGTATTGTACCATTCCTATACTTTCAGTATTACATACATTCTTTACAGTGACAAAATCAAACGGATTAACAATCACGTTCGGTTTAAGTGCAAACCAAAAGCTGTCTACCGTGTTGGGAAACTCATTAGAAGCAATTGTTTTTCCTATTTTCATACACTACAAATATCTACATCGATATTATCTATTTCAGGCTTAGAATATATTATGTCATTGCCATCCCACAGATTTGTTTACAGAACTTCCAGATTTGTTGTAGTTATCTTTGAGAACATTGTAGTAGTTTCAAAATCCTTGGTGTCATCAGCCATCTTATTTCCCCGCGCATCGTAGGCGTCAATGAAACCAATCTTATTTTGGCAAATCCGGCTTTTTTTAGAAATATGCCTCGAGATAGTTCTGCTATAGCTTGTTTCCTCATAACAGAGGTTCTCTTCATCTGATGCCTATTTTCATAATATATAATTTCATACATCAAATCTGAAAGGTATGGCTTGTGACCAACAATTAGAATAGATGAGTTAAGCGGATAGCGCAGTAATTTTTCTGATAACTTTGCGCTGCTACCCTCCGGAGCTAATTCGTTACAGACCGAGATTTTACTTTCCATACCTAATGCTTTTGAGAGTATTTTCGCAGTTTGTGTAGCATGTTTAAGAGGACTAGTAAGAATCGCAGTAATTTGCAAGTTTAATGTCTTAATAGACCTTGCCACTATTGCTATTTCTTTTTTTGCACTTTCTGTGAGGGCCATATCACTAGTACCACCAGAAACAAGACTTTTTCCGACATCCCCATGCCTTAGTAAATATAAATCCAAACTTATCCAGACCACGGGTATAGGAATGTTTTAGGTCTTGTTGCCCTTACTCTTATCATTCTTACTTCTCTCCTTACCTTTCTTCTTGCTGATTATTGATAGAATTAATCGTTTTATCAGTCTCCGCTAAATCTGTCTCAAGCCTCATTATCTGCGATTGAAGTTGCATAATCGGTTCTGACAGTTTATGATTTTTATCTATGGTGTTGTCAATCTGTTTGAAATCTTTATTAATCTCTCGTAATTGTGGCTCGGTTCGAATGATTCTTTCAGTAATTTCTTTGTCTTCTTCTGACGATGAATTAGACATAAGAAAAAATATAAAACGAGTTATATATATCTCCTACATGCCAGAATGCATTTTGAATATATTTAGATGTATGTATAAGAAAATATCCGTTCTTATTGATAAGCAGACTCGATTCTTGTAGTCCCAGTAGGCGAAAGTATCTCGATTAAACGAATATAGGATCTTAGAAGAGTAGATCTATAGGCCCTGAATGCAGATGCTTATGTGTGTGCAGGCTTACACACAGATCTAACCCATTAGTATCAAACAGACACATTACTTGCAGAGCATGCTAATTCGGGCGACTTCATTCAGCAATTGCTGGTTCCAGGTTTCCCTCCGTGGGGCCGATTTTGGCTACTACGATCCTTGGTGAAATAATTAGTTTGAGGTAATAGATCTATTTATTACTCTATCCAGTGCAAATAAATTAAACTAATCTTATCGGAGTTGGAAGTTTCATCACCATATGATTATCTAGAACTGGAATTATTTCGGCTAGGATCACAACTGTCTAAGTGATTGTTTGCTTGCGATCGCGGATCTTGTGACCATACAAATTTGCGTGTAGGCTAGCTAGATAAAAAGTATCAAATGTTAAGCTACATCTATAACATACCCACATATGCATATGATGCTGTGTTTCCTTTCTTATCCTATCTTCTCTAAGTGACCTCAGATGAGCAAGGAATTTGTTTATTATTATTATGTTTCATTAATTATTAGTATCTGTTCCTAATAAGCAGATCTCATCCGATAGTTCATAGATCAAATACTGTGAATACCTCATAACAGATCTAATGAAGATAGATCTATATGCTCAACATGAATCATTGGCAAGATAGAGAAGACGAAATTATTAAATCTGGTCGATGAAATAGCTAGTAACTTTAGTTGGAGCGATTACGGTAATATGTTTACTTCTCTCTAGCAGCTTGTTTGTAACATAAAGGGTCCCGCTACTTTGTCCTCGGATGCATCAACAAATACAGAGACTCTAAAACACATTGTTATCCTTTTCCAGTAAAATGTCTCCTTCAATCTCTACTTCAGTACATTGCCTGATGATACTAATCCTACAGATGAGCTGAAATTCACTGCCTCGCCAAATGCGCCCTCAGTCAACGGGTTGATACAAGCACTCTTGACGAACAATCCAAATGGAAACGTTACAATTAATCCATTCAGGCTAGACAGATCAAAATCATTCACTTGTAACATGGACCACGAATATCCTGCTGAACAAAAGGCGTACGACGGTGGGTTTGTGGATAAGTTTGTTGAAAATACGTGGTTGCACTGACGTGGTACACAAAAAACTTGTTTTGGGATATTTGGATGGAAACACAGCCGCTACATTATGGAATTATGCTCAACACTTCGCAATGAGCGACAATTTCTTAATACTATTTACGGCCGTTCTACTCCTGGAGCTCTTAACCGTATTGCTGATATTACCTTAGGGGGATACTATTAATTACAGGAGTCATAAATGGCGCTGTATTAGGAGACGCTGGTTCTAAGATCGACGATTGTTCGGGTAAAGTATTCGACTACAGATGACTGGAGAGAAGGTAAGAGATCTACTTAATGCAATCCCAGCGAGTTAAAGTCAGACTATGAAGCATTTTATACTTCCAGATACTAAGATGAGTCAGGATTTTAACTTGCCGTATATCCATATCCCTACTCCAACTACTAACACTAATATTATCAATCCTGCAATAATTGGGGCTATCACCTTTATTAGGAAGACAATTATCGCAACTATTATTATCAGAACTATGATGCCCACTATTATAGTTGCAGCTGCGGATGCTATACCCAAATGGTACTTCCTCCTTCGATCATCGGAATATTGAGCGATTTTGGGCGATCGTTTTTCAACCATACGAAAAAATGTGTACAAATAAAGTCAACGTGTTGAGCAACGTTCCAACGAAGCGCCATTAGAATCAATATCACATCAGAGACAGCCCGTCTTTGATTATTAACGTGGACTTTAAGGTTAGGTTCATTATAAACGGTCATTGATTCTTCAAATAATCGGATAATTTTACATTTTGTTTTTGTGATTCTGTGTATATCCACATTAAGGTAGTAATTGTGTAAATAGGGATAACACTTCCGAGCACGGGAATGAATTTTATTAGGTTTAGTGCTGTTGACTTTTTATTTCTAGTTATTGTGTAAAGCGCACCCACTATCGCTGCATTGGGTACTTCTCCTATTACAGGAATAGAAAACAATGGTATCTCCAAAAATTCCATGGCGTCAGCAACGACTGAAACGGCTAAAGCAGTGATCGCCCTTGACAGGGAAATTTTTTGCTTCGGGGCTAATAATTGCATGGTATCAATTGTACATTAAGGAATATATATGTATCACTAGCGATATCGCTAGCAATTTGCAGTCTCAATAAAGATGCCTTTCAACTGGNNNATCTCCTCCTGATAGTATCTGGAATACTTGACGGTTGGCTGACTTAGCTGGCGCTAGTATTAAAGTTGCTTTGCTCGAGTTAATTGCGATATACGTTTTTGCAATGATAGCTCAGACTCAGGCACAGGAGACTTTGAAGTGATAATCTGCTGTTCGTCCCTGTCAGTAACGTTGTCAAGGCATCTATCGCAATCGCTCCGATTCTCCAGGTCTAAACCAGAAGAATAAATGCCAAGACCTGCACCATATACTGGAAATGGAATGTAGGAGTATGAGTACGTTGGAAGGTATCCCCCGAAATGAGTTGTCTCGCTTCGTACTCGACATACTAACTTGGATTTATCGCATTGTGCACCCACCACTTTGTCTGACGCTGTTTGATAGTATCCAATAGTTACAGCAGCAATTGCGGCTACGGAGATAATAGAAAGAATCATGATTGTTCCGTGTTCCATGAAATTACCCCACGCTTTAACATCATCTACATATAGTTTGATTTGACATTTAATTAATATTGCCTCGCCATTATTTATCATATGGAGTATTAGTAACATAATATACGGGTCAGTGGTTAGACTGGTGTCTTAAGTCCTTTCAATAGCATACATCACATAAGTGGATTGGGCTGGAATCTAAAATAAGTGACTCATAAATCATCCCTGACGGCGTCCATTTAACATCATCACAATAAACTGAAGTGTGTCAATAGTTGACGGCGCCTCTCGGCCTTGCAGTAAAAAACACCTTGTTTATAAAGCTGTAATTTAGTAAATATCTATAAGTTCATTACAACACTTCAGAGACAGATATCAGATGGCTATTCGAAGCGGCTGTTAAATTCGGAAGAAGCAAGTCTACACCTGTTAGTCTTAACACCATAGGACACGCTTAAGGGAGGATGAAATCAGCATAAATTAACGCTATTCCAGCATTTGATTCCATCAATAAAAAAGGATTGATGTCAGGACGTCTTACGTTAGTGCATCCCGGGCTTTGATTTTTGCTTTATTGAGTGTTTCTGAACTAGGCTTGCCTCGTGCGTGATCTTCTTCTGTCTTGATTTTCGCTTCAGCATCTTGGCTTGCATTTTTTACCTTTTTTGCGATGTCTGTCATACGTGATAATTTGTCCAACATACTATAAATACGCTTTAGATTTATTTTAGTACTCGCTCTGCTTTGAGGTACTTGATGGCTCTAGAAATGGGACCACCAGAAATGTTACCTGACCTTTTCTCCCTGTCTAATCGATATGTTAAAGTCTGGATGCCCCCACACTACTGCACACTATCTTCCGATGTTGTCCGTTAAATTCAACAATTCAATCCGAAGATAAAAAGATCATCTTCTGTAGTCTAACCGTTCCGGCAAGAAAGGGTATTGAACATATATCCGCTGACTTATGAAGACGTGCCAGACTACATTTTAAATAGTAAGAAGCTCAATATAAAGCCATGGATGGAAAATCTTCTTTAGTGGAGCCCGTCAGAAGATGCCTTGCACTAAAGGATGTTGCACCGAAATGGGCAAAAAGGCTGGAGCAAGAAAAGAAATTACCGTTCCCCTTGTCATTGAAGTGGTTCAGGTGGTATTTTGAGCTCGACATGCCATCTAAATGTGTTGTTGGAGAAGCTTATGGTTTCAATTCATCCTATGAAAAAGAATGTGAGGAATGTAACACCCTTGGTTGGCGATTTGGACATTCGTTTTTAGTTAGATCAAGATCTGAGCTAGAGACAGATGTTCAAAATTTCCTAATGCACTGGAACGAAAAACACAGCCCACCAGTCTACTTTAATAGGGATTAAACACACCCTGTCTGCTCTTCGAATTTACTCAACGACTTATTGGTCATAACATTAGTAGAAATCTGCATAGCTTAATTGCTGATTGTACTATTGTCTAAAATATTGGTGTGGCTAGAATTATCACATTTATTACTATTCACGGCTATTTCTAGTTAATTGGTCGAGTCTCTAAGACTCAGACCAGTAATTTTACATCAATGTTGATCATGTATTCAGAGTGAAACAATCCACAAGCGACAAATCGGCTGGTATTTTAGTTTAGTTAAAGCATTTAATCTCATTCCACTAGATGCATACAGCAACACGATTGCTTTAGTACAGACAGACTTAGAAAGTTTAGGAATCTTTTTGATTCGCTTTGACCCTCACTTTTCTTGACAACAATTTGATTATTTTGACGAAACAAGATATCCTCAGCCGGTATCGTTCATTGCTTAAAAATGAGAAATCGCTTTTATAAATGGTTTCTCTTGATATCATTCACAGCTTTTAGCGAAAGCACAAAATTTGAGCTTCTAGAATTCTTTTTGGCATGACACTGCCTTTTACAAATTCTGAAGATTTAGAAAAGAGAATAGCTACCCCAGCATTTATTGTCATAACAAAATTCCTTCATTCATGTTTGTGTCGCTTTCACGCGAGGGATATATAACCTCATGCTTAATTGGGGATCAATACCCATTGTCTTATTGGCTAATTTAATAAAGGATCTGGAACCTTTAGATAATTTCCTACCTATGTGAAATAGTGTGGACCTTCGAGCGTGGGAAGATCTTTGGAAGGCTCTTGCAATAGTCGGAATTGCTAATCTGTTTGCCTTCTTCGTCATTTTTTTTGTGTTGACTTCTGATAATTCTCTCGTTGTTTGGATTCTCATTGTTATAGAAACGGGGTGTTACGTTAGTATCGTACTTGTTCGTCGTCACATCCAACAACTTCTGCGATAAGATGACTATACACTTGAGGGCAAGTCCAAAAAGCCGTTGAGAATGCTCAATATTCTCGGTCGCAATTCGTAAGGTTCATTCTTAGTTTATGTTGGATGTTATAATTTAATAACTAGTGTTCTACCTCGAATTAAAAGCGGTATTCTACGGATCTGGATTCGTCTCACTAATTGATCTGATCATGTTTAGCTACACTCGGGTTAGCAAGAGCAATTGGCCTTCTCTTATGTAAGACCAGAAGCAAATTATTAGCTGCCACTTCAGCCATTTTTGCGCGTGTTGAAACTGTAGCGCTTCCTATGTGTGGTAGCAATACAACGTTTTCCATCTTGAGCAGGAGGTTAGTCTTCAATGGTGGTTCCGTTTCAAACACGTCAAGGCCTGCTCCTGCTATCCATTTGGATTGTAGCGCTTTAATCAAGTGCAACTCATTGATAATATGTCCTCTTGCTGTATTGATTAGGAACGCTGTTTGCTTCATTTGTCTTAGATTTGTCTCATTTATCAAATGATAGGTTCGATTGTTTAAGGTGCAATGTAAGGTTAGGAAATCACTTTCAATCATAATGCTATCGAAATCAACTAGTCTGGCTCCTGTCAGTTTTTCAGATAGAATATTTCTATGTTGATTATGGTAATAGATTTTCATATCGAAGCCCCTTGCCCGACGAGCAACGGCGGATCCGATCCTTCCTAACCCAATGATTCCTAGGGTCTTTCCATATACATCCGAACCTAGTAAGAGTTCTGGATCCCATCCGCCTACCCATTTCTTCTGTATGACGAAGTTGTGTCCTTGGATAATTCGTCTTGGTGTAGCAATAATTAATGCAAATGCAAGATCAGCAGTTGATTCTGTGAGTACATCGCCTGTGCAAGTAACATAGATTCCTCTTTTGGTTGCTTCTTTTATATCGATATGGTCTACTCCTGTGCTATAGGAACTGATGACTTTCAGTCCTTCACCAGCTGCATCCATTACAGTAGCATCGATTTTATCCAGCAGAGTGCATAGGATTGCATGTTTGTTTTTAACTTCCTTTAGAAATTCGCCTTTATCACTTAATTGGTCTTTACCTTTTCCAATAGTAACTAGACATTCCTTTGACAAGATACGTAGAGCGGGTTGTAATATTTTTCTTGTAATGTGGACAGCCCATTTTTTTTTTTTGTGTCATTAATACTGTCCTGCAGAAGGTTCTACATTATATCTCGTTGCATTACTTTTGTTTTAATAAATATTGGTAAAGAACAGCGGACAATAGAGGAGTGTCAAATCGCAGGAGCTTTAACGGGAATGCCATGTCCAATTTTGCGGCAAATTCAAAGAACGGAACCGATCGGCTATCTATCATTAATGTGACATACTCAATCAAACTTTAACTTGCTAATACATTAAAAGATTCAATAATCTGTTAGATCCTCCTGTGCCTTGGTTATTCTATAAATCTGTTGATCTACATCGTTATATTTGCCTACCAGTATATCTCGTATATAAAGAAGTGTACTTTTCTTGGCTATTTCATTTTTTAGTTTTAATACGTCTGAGGTTATTTCGCTAACTCGTGGGGCTATTGATGCGTAGTGCTTTTCACCTTTCTTGGCCAAGGTGTGTAAAAAGCTTTTGACTTCACCCAACTTTTCTCTTTCATAGCCATCCACACCATCATAGATGCTTTCTGCAATTGCATCGAAAGGCATGGGCAAAATATGTAAAGAAGTTCTAAACGCACTTTCAATAATCTTGTCCTTATCTGACTGTCCAGTGATGGGTTTGCTCAGTTTGCTGTTAATTTCTTTGTCAAATATTCTTTCCTTCTCCAGAAGAACATTCCAGGGAGGATATTCCAATGACATTATATCTTAACTTGGAGGCCTGAATCAAAGCGCCAAACTTTTGGGGGGATTTTGAGCCTCAGACGAGCAAATGTTCCATTCATATAAATGCCTTTCAATAGCTTTTTCAATTTCACAAATTCATTCGACATGTGAATGCAATTTTTTGGTTTTCTCTTGTGGATAGTGGATATCGTAGGTTTCATCTTGATACTTTGTAACACGTATGTTATCATATCTACATTCATAGTACTTAACAGGAGGATCATGGCTAATGGTTCCATTTATCCAGACCATCAACGCACCGCAGAGCGGACAATTCATAGTCATTCGCATCTTGACCTTAGCTTAGGTGAGATTAAAACCTTCATTTTTTTCCGTTACGGGTAAATTTGTTTTTGGCGGAGCTTAAAAGGCTGAGTATTTGGTATTCATCCTCGCAAAATGACTACTATTATTAAGATGTGGAGATTAACATCTAGAGCTGAATGGATCCCGTCGTGATGTAAAAATTTATTATAATATGATCCTAGACTTAAATAGCCTACTTCCACATCAATCACATTGTGAACTGCGCATGTTGTGGCTCAGAAATGTTACCTGAGAGTGAACTGGAAAATGCGACAATGTACAAATGTAAAGAGTGTGGCTTGACTAACACAAAGTTGAAGGCTAACGATAAATCAAAATAATCCTTTAGAGCTTCATGCAACGTTTTCAATTCACGACTCTAACCGAACAACGATTGTAACTGTCACCCATTGATGTCCAGGCTCTTCCGAGCTTTTCCCCACCGCAAGCTACTGACGTTAGGCAGAATGCAGGTATATTTTCATTTCAACTTGCTCCGTAAAAGAATTAATCTTTGGAACAAATTGGGATTACGCGGGGAAAATACGCCAGGAAAATAGCAAGATATAAGCTATAAACAATCTGAATTGTTATTTTTTCCGGTGCATTGCCTTCGTACTAACAATTCTCCGCTTATAAACCGCTAATAAGATACGACAAATCCTCGATACAAAATAGAGTAGTTCTACTGCCATATTCCGAGTAGCAAATACGAATTACCACCCTTCTGAATCGACTGATATCATCATCGTTGTGTACTTCCCAAGAAAGAGATCATTACAAATTAAATGGCGCCAACGCAGATATTCGAATTTTACTAATGGAAAGATTAAACCAACTTGACAGGATGTTTTGTTTTTATAATTGCCTTCATTCCGGTATAAACTAGTACCCCCGCCAAAATGTATCCTCCAATTATTAGAATCAAAGCATTAATTGGCTTTGAAAAGGTGGTCATCAGCTTAACGTGAGCTGGGGATAGTGCGTTTCCGAGAATCACGAGCACTCCTAATGCGATACAGGCATACAATGCTTTTGAATACCCTCTCCAAATTAAGGCTGCCAGGATAACGAATGCTACTTCTAAAGCGATAGCCTCACCAAGGAACTTGGGACTTCCAAACGGAATAGCAAATACTCCCAATGCAACAATTAGAACAAGTATAACAAATACCTCGTTGCTTTTCATTCCCCACCTATTGTATTTTACTCTCAATTAAAGGATTACCCACTCGAAAATGAGTATGTTTACAAAGGACGTAATCAGCATGTTTACGAAAGCAATTTTTATCCCAAATGATAGATGTTTTGTCATCCATCAAGAGACTATTTATTGCATGTACTAAAGCAGAAATAACCCCCTCGACCTATCAAAAACTCATAGTATATGCTTTAAGAACTAATGCCAAATCCATCTAATCAATCAAATGAACCTATATTTTGTATGGAGTTCAACTAAAATTAAAATCAACTTCTAGTCGCCTGATAAATATTCTGAATAAACCACTTATCGTTAAATAACTTAATGACCATGCCTTAATAGATATCAACGATGCTGTCATTAGCATGTCGTGACATAGGATTGGCGGATTGTGAATTTGTAGCTACAGGGATCACAGAGGAAGAGTTGTGGAAAAAAGGAAGCGAACACATATTAAAAATTCATGGCACCGAGGACGCAGATATAACTCCTCAGTTTAAACAAAAGGATCGTCAATATATCAAGTTTACATAGCATACTAGAGTTTCAGCAGGATAACGACTTTTGCCTTGGAACAATCCTAAACCATAGAATTGCCTAAAACATAAGTTAGGAGCTCATTTAAGCCATAACGCCGAATGGGAAAAGTAACAAACAAAGGAATGAAACTTTTGTATGCTTGTGATATGCCCATTTTTCACTTGATTTTATGGATAATAAATTCAAATATTAGCACCGGTATCAGTCTAGAGAAAGCACTTGTCTTTGCCTATTAGGCTGCCAGGCGGTAAAACACTTGAAATACAGCTTCAGAAAAGTAAGAGAGCAAAACATCTGTCCTTAAAGGCGAAAATTACCGGCTTTTATCTAGTGATGCCCGTGTTTCACAGCTTGGATAATGAGGAATTAATGAAATTCATTAACAATAAAAAAACATGGATATCCAAAACTTCCTGGTATTATGAATCTCTCAGAAGCAAGTACGGTGAGGAGACATTCAAACCAGAGACTATCCTTTATCTAGGCAAGCGATACAATCTACGAGTAACACGAGGTTCGACTTTTACTGCAACTGTATCTGACAATCTAAATGCAATAACATTTCACGTCCCTGATAAACGAAAATTCAAAAAAGATATCAAGCATTGGTATTCGAAAGAGACTACTAGGATAGTTTTGGAACGTCTCAGCATCTTGAGACAAAGGGATGGAAACCTTCCTTCATATAATAAAATCCTTATACGAGAAAACCGTTCGCGATGGGCGAGTTGCTCAAAAAATGGAAATTTAAGCTTTAACATACATCTGAGCTCCCTGCCATTAGAATTAGTTGATTATATTATAATTCATGAATTAGCTCATCTCATACAGCTTAACCATTCCAAAGAATTTTGGAAAATAGTTGAATTATGTGACCCTGATTTCCGCCAACATAAGCTACTACTACGCGAATATGAAGCCGTACCGCACATTACGACGTAGTCATCTCTGTGAATCGTAGCATTTTCAAGCTGCAAAACATAACGAAAGCATACCTCTTGAGAGCTAACTTCGAACTAGGTACAATTCAGAAAAAAGCTTAATTCATGGACTTCAGAGGAGCGCACAACAAAATGGAAATCAAGCAGCCTATGATGTTAAAAAGTGCGACAAATAAAAAATTACCTGAAGCGGAACTGCAGATAGGCTCAACTCACAAAGTTCAAACTTCTAAAGTCAATATTAGAACCTTTGAACTTGAAAGACATAGAATGCCACCTCCGTGAAGTAAAGGAATAGTCTGATCACAAAAAAAATATAATTTGGGCTTCTATCTCCGTGCTATTCATACTAAAAAATAATTATCCCTACGTAGCAATTAATTCTTTTAATGAATCAAACCTTTGACTAACACCATGGTCAAAATGCATAAAATGAGCATTGTACATCATAATATCATATGCATCCGTACAAGTCAGTAATATTAGGTCTTTTACTGTCAGGGGCCACAATACTAGGTTATACCTTAGGCCAAGCTTTGTTTATGCGAGATCAGATTGCTGACGACCATGATACTATAAACAAATGTTACGCAGTGCTAAATCACTCATCCAACCCACCTGCGACAGACGCGCTAGTAGAATGCCAACAGCTTGAACAAATTACTGCGGATCATGAAAGCTATCTTGGAACCATTTATGATATCATGATTGTTGGAATATTGTTATTAGCAGGTAGCGCAGGGGTTACAGTATACTATTCGACATTCCAGAAATCCAATCCGATAAATAGCATGTAATCGGACAGGACTCAACTCAAATAAGGAATTAACATAAGAATTGCTAAATGATGGATCACAAAGCTTTCAATATTAAAAAAAAGTGCTACTTCTTGTTCAGGCATAGATCATAGCTCACTACACGTCTTTCAAGGTTTGTGTTCTCGTAAGGATGTTTCTATTATGGGACTGTTGAGTTTTGCATTATTTTGTTGACAGCGCTACTAGCGTTACTGATTGACGATTGGCAATTACCATTTATGCATTCCATTGTATGGCACTCAGATCCATCACACGAAGTAGTGGTCTTCTTGGTATTGACTGATTCAGCCTTTGCCAGTTGGACATTTTCTACCAAAGCAATTGAGATCGAGGCTACAGCTATTAATGCCAATCCCAAAATTGCGATACTAAATTTCATCTTACGAAGAGGATCTGGTTCATATTATATTTCACTTGAGATAATAATTGCTATTCCTATATCCAAGTAGATTTCTCTGAGAAAAGTACACATTACATTTGGAGATTTGGCGGTTTCATAGCAGAGTTCCTCTTCGTTCAGCTACTCGTATAGTTCTGCGTATTCTTGGTCAAGGTTTGTGACATTATGTTGGATAATTACTCAATAACGATCTTTTACCCTCAGTCGTTTTAAACGCGTTTTCCTGCAAGACTTTAGTTCCATAAAATATATAATTTGTAAAGTGGGTTAGTATGGTTATATTCAATGACTGAAGTTCTGCTTAAAACTTGCGATTGCCTATGATGGCATCTAATATAATTATTTGTTGGTTTAGATGTCAATTAAAGTTTCAAACAGAGATCAATCCCACTAGTCTAATACATGTATTGAATGTACCATGTGTGTGTCATAACTCCTACTTTATTCCACCAAATAGAATGTGGGAAGAGGGTACAGTTTGGATTGTAACAACATAGCTAGAGTACCAACTTCAAAGTAGGAAATAATTAGTAGTCTTGACATCCACATGTAGTAACTATGGTCCTGCTTACCATACAAATGGTAATGAAATCAAAAGTAAGCATCCTTCTGGTCTGTAATTTAATCTCTTTCTGTATATAATTCCCTCAACAAATATTCAAATTATTAATAAAAAACCTAAAGACTTAATAGAACAAAAAAGAATCTTTAACCTTTCAGTAAGCCAATGCTTCTTTTCTATTACTGAATTTAGTACTGATTGGGTTTAACTCCTGAGCTTTGCTATAGATACGCAAGAAGTTCATACCCTTTTCAGTAGTTTTGAATGTTCTTTCACCGTCAAGATACTGGATAAGGCCCCTCTCGATAAGGAGTGTAAGATACTCCTTAGTAACTGTATGGGAAATGTAAACATCATACATAATTTTCGTAAGGCGAACCCTATTCCCGTTGGCACTCTCAAGGATTTGGGCTATTATCTCATTTTTGTCCCTATACTTCATAGTGTTACTTTTTATACTACACTGTCGAATAAAAATGTTGTCGACTGAATCGACTAGAACATATATACACATAAATAAGTGATCTAGGACGTTGTCTAGCCCAAAAAACTATTCGGAAACTCGGCTTCACTAGGAAACGGCTCTGAAAATTTATTTCAGACGGCCTCGAGTTTGGCAGTTTAAATACTATGCAAAGCTCGAGATGCTCTGAGATTTAGATTTAGTCTAATCTCAATAATATACGTTCTTGAGAGTTGCGCAATCTTTCTGGGCTATTGGCTCCCATTTAGAATCCAATTTTGATGTGTTTTCAAGAGCAACCGAGTGCTTAGATATAAAACCATGACGGGAGCTTGCCACAAAAAGCACTCAGTTTGATTAACAATATTAGGATGATTCAAATCAATCTGAAGCGAGCAAGTGGCTAGCCTTGTGGTCGTGAGTGATATTCTCTTTACCAAACAAAGTATCTCTTGTCAACTTCCTACTAAAAGTTTTAATAAGGTATCGCAGTTTGCACTTCATTGGCGGGAAGCCTGAACACTCACCAAACAAATCCTCCTGCTGATGACTACTTTCAAAATTTCTGCGCACAGATTATTGATAAGCATTACTTTATAAGATCTGCAGCGATCGCCGATAATGTAGGTCATTTGATGGCAGCTGCATATAGAAAAAATTTAGTGCCATTGATGACTTTTGAGGATTCTGCGAGGGCAGCAGCTCAGGCCGCGATTAGGGCTGCTACGAGAAACAAATTCAAATCAAAGATAGGTGAGCTACAATTTTCGATCAGTAGATATGAGAAACTAGTCAGAGCTACCATCCCAATCAAGAATGATGAAAAGCTAAGATTCTTGTTATTGCTAACCTTCGATATTGAGGTTGAGGCAGATACTATAATCTTGAGGAAAATATTGCCTCTACTATCAGAGAATAAAGAATACTTCATTCAGTAATAAAAATTACATATCTACAGTGGCTGTCTGGATCAATAAACAAATTTTATTCTATGTCAAAAGGTCTAAAGCCATTTTTAATTCGACGATCTCTGATTCGACGGTCGTCTTGTCACCTATTTCTGTTACGTAATTGAGGAGCCTTTCACATGCATCTAGCTCAGCATAAATTATGTCTTTTTTATCAAGGCAAAGATTATGATACGAGTCTACAAATTCGTAGGTTACCTTAGTTCTATTTTTTTCCCGACAACCACACGTCTTCGCTACCACCTTTACGGGGGTCTCTGATTCGGATATATTCATGTGGTTATTTCATATCAATTAAAGTTATGGTGATTATTAATGGTTTCGAGAGTCCATTTGAATTAAGAGTAAAACTTTGTTATTTAAATATGATTGGGTACTATTGACACTAAATATTGAATTGATAATTATTCTTAATGTTTGATTTACAAGGCTAAAGCTAACTGTAGTACTTACACACATGGGTAGCAGTTTTAGATACTGACATAGGTTACAGTTTTCTGCTTGTTTTTATTCTTGTTATGACATCTATTGAATACAATTGTTTTCCCGGCAGTTTATCTCTGAACAATGTAGTTTCTACTTAAGTCGGCTCAGGTTAGCTGTTTGGAACGAGGGAGAATCGAATTCAATTCGATTTTCCATTTAGAAACTTTAGACAGACTTTCTTAAACCTTAAAGGTCATCTTTAAAGATTAGAATCAGATAAGGTTTGGCATAGGCGAAGAGACGATGATAGTGATTTCAGGCAAGTATCAAAATTAATTAGATTGATAGTTATTGCTATTGTAAGAATGAATAATTCCTGCCTAAAGACTATAAGTTGAGACAAGCTTCGAAGCTTAAAATATTAAATGTAAATTTTGAGTAAAGCATAACTAATTGTAGTACTAAAAGAGCGAATTGAGTGTACTCATCCTTTAGTTACAGTTGAAGCATCTTGCTCGCCTCTGTAGCAAGTTATAGAGATTCACAAGTTGCTGCCTTTGAACTAGTACTGCTACCACTATAAGTCCGTTCGGTTGGGTCAGGAGACCTATCCCCAGTGTTTGGGCTAATAGTACAAGTGTTTGGGGTACCACCTACCCTTTTTAAAGCCTATTACAAGCGTATTCCAGTAATTCCTACAAGCATATGTCATGGCAATATTGTATGTATTCATGCTGAAGTTGAACTGTGCTGCAAAAAAAAGATAGGCCCAATCTAAGCGAATCTTTTTGCGATTATACCGCTCCTTATGAGTGTGACCTATGGTACCATTCTAATACTTTGCAATTCTCCTATTCATTTAAAGATAGCCTTAATTACGTTAACCGCGGGCACCGCTTATACCCAAAATCACACTCTTTCTTAAGCAAGTATTGATTGGGTCCTAGGCAGGAAGTAGTTCGATAGTAAAGCAAAAGCAAAATCAAATATTACCTGAAGCGACAATTTTGTATGATTTGATCGTAAAGGGTCTTGGCCAGAACAAGGAGACACTAACGATGGTTATTATTATTATTATTATTATTATTATTATTATTATTATTATTATTATTATTATCTTAACATCTGGTATACTAATAGCTCGCATCGTTCCCTCAATCATAGCGCAAATACAGAACACGCAAGGATTGCAGCCTGTTATAATGGATCGAAGCCTAAAGGCCGAATTAATCTTCGACGGGCTTCGGAACCCCACGAGCATGGCATTTTTAGGTCGTGACGAAATTTTGGTGCTAGAAAAAGATCAAGGCACAGTACAAGAAATAGTAAACCGTACGATATTGCCGCTACCAATTCTACGGGTGAATATTTCAACTGACGGGGAGCGTGGACTGCTGGGCATAGCTGTTGCTCAGCATCCTGCAACTCAATCTGGTAAATCCAATACGTTTGTATTTCTCTATTACACTGAAAATAAAAATGGCGCTTCAGTAGGGAATCGCGTCTATCGATATTCATTTATTGACAACAAGCTAGTTAACCCGAAGCTTATTTTAAGCCTCCCCGCTGACCCTGGTCCGTTTCATAATGGAGGTAAAGTAATCATTGGGCCCGACAAGAATGTCTATGCTGTAATTGGTGATCTTCTCACTCATAGGACTGAGGCTCAAAATGTGCCTTCGGGCGGACCACCGGACTTAACTAGCGGAGTAATACGAGCAACTCAAGATGGGGAGGTCGTGCCAAATAGTCCACTTGGTAATAATTATCCGTTGAATCGATACTATGCATATGGTATACGCAATAGTTTTGGTTTAGATTTTGATCCGGTTACCAAAAAATTATGGGATACCGAAAATGGTCCCAACTACGGAGATGAGATAAACCTTGTTGAGGCTGGGTTTAATAGTGGTTGGGCCAAAGTACAAGGTATTTGGACTCCCGTAGGATCTATAGGGGGCGAAGATACTGGCCAAGAAAGCGTTCATCCTTCAGACCTAGTCACCTTTGGAGGTAAAGGTAAATACAGTGCCCCAGAATTCATTTGGTCGCAGACTGTAGCGCCTACTGCGCTTAAATTTTTTAATTCAACTTTGTTAGGTAAGCGGTACCAGAATGATCTTTTTGTAGGGGATTATAATAACGGCAACCTATACCACTTCAAGCTAAACCAAAATAGAACACAATTACTACTTAATAGTAAATTTGCAGACAAAATAGCTTATACACCTGAAGATGCTGCTACCTTCATACTTGGCAGCGGCTTTGGCGGAGGTATCACAGACCTACAGGTCGGACCAAATGGTTTCTTATATGTACTTACGTTCGGAGGTTCAATTTACAGAATTGGCCCAAATAACAGTCCAGGTTAAATCAAGGAATTGAACACGATCCCAAAATATCCGATGCAGCCACATGCTATAAATTCTCATATTGTCTTTCCAAGATTGCATATAGAAGTACTCCCAGAACTCTTCGCAGACTACCGCCATGAAAAAGAAATTTTGGTATGGGAATCTAACCAAGTTTTAACAAATTAATACTTTAACTCACAAAATATGAAGAATAATCAATTTAAACTGTCAAAATATGAAGATGATTTCTCATTTTTCATTTTATAGCACCGTGCGGAGTTCCGAGGTAGTCGAGCCATTGGCCAAGGCTTGTTCTCCAAATATCATATCCCAAACCTTGGCCACCAAATTATACCAAGATTAAGTTTGGATATATTACAAAAAGCAGAAAAGAGATACAAACTCTAGCTATATTACGAAATACTATTTGGTATACAAGGGGATATGAGTAATGGATAGATTTAGCCGCTAGACCAACCCACATATAACAAAGCATCCGAATTCGTATGATAAAATGTTAAGCCACTTTAATTTAGAAAAATGGGAAAGATCGTTTATCGCAGATACCACGGATTAATTTTGATGACACATAAAGACAGAACTTTGTGCAGCAATATAGCAAATTTGTTACATTAATAGAGAGCGCAGATTCGTAGTTGCAATGTATCGTAATTGATGCTTATCCATGTTCATGCCTCAACTTCTTCAGAATAGGCTAATTCTGAATCTCATAGCCCCTCTCGTTAATGGGACTGAATTTCAAGTCTCTCAGACGTGCTTAAATGAGATTCACTGGCTGCCTCCTGGAAATGTAGACAAATCATCAGATTTCCCCTTGAACTTCTTGCTAAGACATAGTGATGGCAATATTGAGATTTACAAAACAAATCTTCTTCAATGATGACCATGGTGGCTATGAGTTTTTGTGTTTTGATTTTTTAAATCGTTTGATTGAGATATGCCTGTGTTGTGGTTAGAAGTAGAAGGTGTATTAATAATGCGATTGTTGTAGAAGACGTTTTGGGCACCACTTGATTTTGTGTCTTGCGAGGATATTCCAAAGTGTGAGCAATTTTCAATTGTGTTAGAGTAAAATCTATTCCCAGAAGAGCCGAATGAGACACTAATACCGTACTGTGAGTTTGAAATCGTGTTGTTATAAATATGGTTATTATTTGACTGTGAAACCAGAATGCCTCCTACTTCATTTGAAATAATATTGTTTCTAGCAACAGAATTAGTCATATTTCTGCTAAACATGATACCGGCCTTGTCATTGTGATAAAGTCTATTATTTTCAATTAAGATATTATAGCAATTCAATGAACATATTATTCCCTGGGCACCGTTATCATGAACTATATTATATCTCATTACCATATCATGAGTACCGGTATGAGGGTCCAAGCCATAATTTGCGTTGTTATAAACTTGATTGCCTTGCAACACTATAAAACTCACTCCACTTGAATAGAAACCAAAATAAAGATCGTGAATGCTATTACCGCTTATTAAGCTCCCATTTCCCCCATAATAGTTAAGGCCTCCTGAGCCTACATTAGACGTACTCCCACTTTCGTATCCTAAATATGCAATCTCAGAATTGGTGATATTTGTGGTGCCAGTTGCGTCATGCTCAACTTTGATAAATGGTCTCGGTGCCCCAAAATGGATTATGTAACCATTGGAAGTTGCTCCTTTTGTCCCAGGAGCCACTGCCTCTCTTGAGCCATTAGTTATACTATAATAATTCGTTTTAGGATCCCATGATGTTATTTTTACAGAATCAATGTTAAGCGTTCCATGTACGTCTATGCTATATGGGTGAGTAGAAATGCTTGGATTTACTACTTCTGAGCTTATTTTTAGCCACTTTGTGTCCGTAGAATCAATCGAAAAAGCTGCTCCTTTGCCAACCACCAGGTTGGCGTTCAACAACCAAACACCATTTGGAGTCTGTTTTTCTAATACGGTTGAATCCTCTAAATTTGCTGCTATATCAGAAAGTCTAGTAGTGTTGCTACAACTCACAACTATAGTGTGAGTTATCGAATTGTAAGCGATGCATCCCCTCGAAATATGGGTAGGCCCTCGGGAAGCTAACAAAGTATCGGCCGCCTGTGATTGTCCCTGATTAGCATGTATTATGTGTTTAATCCTTTTAAATTCTGGGACTGTAAGCTGACCCATTGTAAAGCTGGTATTTATAGATGCAAGTAAAGCGGTAACAATGCTAAAGGCGAGCACAATCAATATTGCGTTCCTATGATGATCTTCCAAGCTGTCTTAAACAAAATAGGAGGTGAATATATGTTTTTGAACCATGGATAACAAGTAATAAGCAATTTGTCAAATTTTTTTAACTTACGGATTCGAAATTTAATTTCAATAATATTTCTTATCGAAAGGAAAAGTAGCAAGGCCTTTTATCAGAAATCAAAATAATCAGGCAATTTCATTAAATATAGTCGCGGCCTCAAAAGGCACAATAGGCTATATCAGTAGGCTTATTAAATTTAACAATTTTCACCTCTTGGCATATTTCTGTTATTAAAATAATTGCGAATACAAATATTGAAATATTTGAGATGAAAAGACAACATAACAACCTTAATGGATGAACTAAAGTGTATTTAAGATTAGACGCTTGCCTTGTTCAG
>NZ_QURE01000057.1 GCF_009898475.1 Nitrososphaera sp. AFS
ATTATCTACGGTAATCCACCGTCGAACATCCCTTCAAATTACAGTTTCCCTGAGGGATTATGAAGCATTTGACTCATGAATTTGCTGGTAGTGTTTATGTATGTAATAAATTTGGATTATGTGTATAAACTGTTCAGGCCTTGAATCGGAGGTGAGGATCATTTCACGCATGATCAGTTAACAAAACTAACTGCCTGCTCCTCTACGGAGGCATACTTCATCTACATTTTGCAAATTAAAATCGTCTTAGCCATAGTTACTATTTTATCAGCCACTTTATTGTAAAGAAAAGGTATCTAAAGCCAACCTAACATTAACATTTAAACTTCAATTGCATTGGTCTGATTTACCTAATGTTCGATCGTAAATGTTCCCCATCTACCTTCGACTCTGTTTGTTTATTATTGAATCTTAAGGTATCTATAAATGATCTAGTGAATTGTTGTTTTGGTCTAGACATGACTTCATCGCGTGTACCTTCTTCGATAATCTTTCCATCGGCAAGGATCACAATTTTGTCTGCCAAGGCTAAAGCTTCATTTGGATGATGCGTGACATAAATAGTAGGGATTTTGAATATGTTGGCAGTGGTCTTGACAGCTTGTGTCAAAACAAGCTTTGATGTGATATCCAGATTCGTAAAGGGCTCATCCATAAGAAGCAGCAGGGGATCAGTTAAGATGGTCCTGGCTATCGCGACTTTCTGCTGTTCTCCACCGCTCATATTTTGAACATCTCTGGAAAGTAATGGTTCTATTCCTAATATTGAAATTATCTGTTTCATCTTTATAATTGATTCTCTGTCTTTTTTATGACGTAAGCCGAAAGTGATATTGGAAAAAACATTCAGATGCGGAAAAAGATATAGTTTTTGGAAGATATATCCTACCTTCCTTTTTTCTAAAGGTACCTTATTTAGCAGAACTTGGTTGTAATATATTTTTCCTTGATCCGGTTGCATTATTCCAGATATGAGATTTAGCATAGTCGTTTTTCCAGATCCGTTTCTTCCTAATATCACAAGAATTTCTCCTTCATCAACTTCTAGGCTTAGAGGACCTAGTTGAAAATTACCAACTTTCTTGCTCAGATCTTGAATTCTAATCATGTTGTTGTTCACCTGGTTATACTAAATGTGTTATGTTCCAACCTAAGAGATTTATAGCTGGTTCTAGCAATAAGAAGTATTCTTTTCCTATGATAATGGGCTATAGCGAGTATTACTAAATTAGTCTGGCGCAGTTGGCTTGCGGCTCTCAAATAGATATATAGCAATTGGCTTAAAGTTATTAACGTTAAGCCAGAACGCCTATGACAGTACAAAACTCATCCGCAAACCTTCTTGGAGATGCCTAAGATTAGTAAAATTCTTTATTAGTCACTTCTTCTCGATCAATACTAATGGGAGAAACACTCGGTTACCATATAGGTAGAAAGGGATTAAATTGTGTGGCCTTCGGAATAGCAGTGATTCTAATAGAAGATGCGGTCAAGTGTCTATGTCGAAAAAAGTAAGTAGCTCGTAAGAAAAGAAAATCCTCAACTATATCATCAATCGTTGAACCTTGTATTGGTGTTGCAATGGTGTTGTGAATTGGAGCTTTAGACATATCAATTGGGTACCTCAGTATATTGGCTAGCTTTGGAAATATTAGCAAAACACCTGATGTTATCGAAAGGGAGGCAGTAATAGTCTTTAACCCACCTCAAAAGGAATTGTATAAAAATCGAGTCCCAACTGAGCCAATCTTTGTCTAAGCCATTGTAAGTCTGAAGGTAAGACCTCTATCCCAACTCTACAATTATCTCTACCTGGTCCAGTTAACCTGATATCATGTTTCTCTGGATAACATTCTATAAACCCACTCTGTTCCAGAACAGCCTCCGACATATGTAACATCCTCACTATTGGCAAATACTCCTATATTCATAGCTAATGGTCTAATATCATGCCAACCTTCAGGCAAGTCACAAAGTTGTTTAAATATATTATTTGCAATGATTGACGCATCTCTTCCAGGATAATCTGGTCGTCTTTGAGGCTCAGACATAACAATGATTAATTCCCCAACGCTATTGAGTCATTGTTATGGGCTTAAAGATATGTGATTTCTGACTTCATAGTTGTTCCGCTTTAGAATAAGCATTTTGTCTCGTATTTATTAAGTATGATAGTATACGCTAAAATGATGCATCTACAATGCTGCAGAAATCAAAACATAAACTACAACCAACGCTTAGTACCATAGTTAAGCATGAACTATTCAATGTCCCACAAACTTATGGTTCGTTCTCTGACGGTAATGGAAAGTATTGTGTACTAGCCGCAGTTGCCAAGTATTTTGGTTACGATGTAGAATCGAACAAAGACGAAAGTGCTATTTTGGCATCCGAATCAGTTATGATTCCAATGACTATAATTGATCAAATAGAGAGTTGTATTCCATATAGACGGATTGAAGATTACCCGCGTTGTAACTGCAAAACTAAGAATTACTTTCATTGTAGCATTATGTCTTTACTTATTCATCTAAACGATTATCGTCAAATGACATTTCAACAAATAGCTGATTTGTTGGAAGACAAAGGTTTGTAGTGGACATTTAACAGCTGCGGAAAGCTCAATGTCATACTGGTAAGGTAGTAGGTATTAGACAGACTATTGAGATATTGGAAAATATCCCAGAAATGGAAATTAAGACCATATACGTAGCCTTATCCGTTGATAGTCCGTCCGCAAAGTACGCGCATCTAGTAAACCTTATCTTTTAGGCCGTCTATATGTTATAGCGCTTAGAGGATGCAAATATGACAAGCCGGCTAATTATGCGATTTACCATGGGCCGGTTTGTCATATCATTAAACTAATAAGCACACTGGTTGTTCCACGGTGTCCCACTGCCTAACTGAATCTCACAGAATCAGGCTTCAAAAGTTGGATGTGGAGCTTTTGTCAGTTAATCCGGGGCCAACCACAGAACCATCCCAGCTGAAGCACTTGATGCTTGTGGTACGTCAATATAAAATACTGAGTGGGTTGTGCCAATAGTACTCGATATATGAGCAGTTGTAACCCCACACCAACTCGTTCTGTGATACTACTTGTATTCTGTTCACATACACCACAACGTCTTACATTAATACTACTATCTTGGAGGATGCACACAGGCTCGAATTGAGAGAAGAAATAATAGAAGCAAAGAAAGTGGATACTACCTAANCCTAATCGTCGATGCTCACCTTGCAAGTGCTCCCGCAGGATGAGTGGTTGGTATTGACGAACTGTGTGCAGTTGTATTCCCGGCTGCTCCTGTAGTGTTTGATCTTGACGTCATATTTACTCGCTGGATTAAGTACTTTACTCACGATGTCCTGCTTGGAAAAACCTTATGCCGGACTCTTCAGCTTGATTTTTTTGGGGATGATTCTCATGCTTGGACTAAGTGAAAATATGCTACAAGAATTGAAATCAATATTGCAGCAATTGTTACGATTATTGCGATTTGATTTACCATATTCCTCGATAAGCCTGCTTTTATTTAAATTTGGTAAGTAGTAATTGAAACACAAGCCCCAATGTGAGATATGTCAGGCAGTGCGGCTCCCAATGTAGTCTCCACCTGTTCACTTTCGCTCACCTCCTCCACTACCAATACACAATACCCTCTCTATAGCACGTATGTTACGTAGAAGTCTGCTATGGGGAAGAGGAATGCTAGAGAATATGGTAATAGAAATGGCGAAGGGGAAGTGCGTGTGTGAATAAAGCCTATAATAGTACTAGCAGAAAAGAATATAGTATCTTAATTCATTAGCCAATTAAGTAGATAAGGGGAATGATATTCAGACTTTCCTAAATTTCATCAATAGTTGAGTCCAAAAATACGTGTCATGTACTTCAGATCCGTAGGGTCATGGTGAGTTGCGGCTTCTATCAATACCTGCAAGGCCGCAGGTGTATTCATGTCATTCTCTATATATCTTGTAAATTTTTGTTTCAGTTTCGAACTACTCTGATTGGAAGTACCAGCGGTTCTCCAAAGCGAACTTGCAATTTTATCGTTTATAAAACAATATTTGTCAAGTTCGGATTGTAAGAATTTGAAAGGCTGCCTATAATGCCTTGAAAAGAGATACAGACGAATTATGTTCGAGCCATACTTCTGGAGCATATCTCGTATTCTTACTACATTACCGAATGATTTGGACATCTTTCTACCATTTACGGTGACTAATCCGACATGATTCCAGATTTTTACAGGTTGTTGGCTGGACGTTAAGACCTGCAATTGCGCGATAATTGACTCGTGATGTGGATACACTAACTCGATCGCACCGCCGTGTATGTCGTATTTCCCGTTGAAAAGTGACATTGCCACCGAAGAATCTTGTATATGCCACCAAGGGACCCCAGTCCCTAAATAATTGTCATAATATTTCTGACCAAAATCATCACTGCCATTCCAAAGCAAAATATCACTAGGATTCTTTTTCCCATTTGCTATATCGACTCTACTATTTATCAATTCATCTCTGCTCATCCTTGATAGCCGCCCATATGAAGCCAGTGAACTCGTATCCAAGTATACATTGCCGTTAGTAAAGTAGGCACGCTTATCAGTAACTAGGCCACGTACAAGATTCTTAGCAGTTTCTACGTAATCCGAAGTCCTAGCTATACTGAAGGTTTCAATCCCTAAGAATCGAATATCGATCAACAGTTCATTTATAAATCTATTTGATATTTCAGCAGCAGAAGATCCTTCCTCCTTCGCCCGAAAAGATATCTTAGGATCTATATCAGTTATATTCAATATTGCAGTTGTCTTCATTCCTTTTTGCTCCAAGTATCTTGTCAATAAATCATAAAATAGAAGTATTCTAGCATGCCCGAAATGTGAGAAATCATAGACAGTAGGACCACAAACGAGTATACGTGCCGTGCTATCTCTTGACAATGCTTCCTCTTTCTGACGGGACAAGGTGTTAAATATTCTCAATAACCACTTATAACATTCTAGAATTGTATTTAATACTACCTTATTGCACTATCTGAATTCTGAGGCCTATAATTGTCAATTCCTATGTAATTATTTTGAATTAGAGAGATCATTTACATTAGCCAGAATGAGACAATATCAATTTGAACGGTAAGGTTTAAAAGAATTGTAATGGTTTATTCTCTTTAGGTTAGTTTTTTTAATTAGATCATACATCGTTGTATTGTGTACCATAATTAGAAAGATTTTGTACCAATTGTCAAGCATAATATCAAATAAAAATAATAGTAAAAATAACCATGTAACGCTAAATGGTTCAAAGAATTCTTCTCGAATTGGATATAATAATTATATGATTCCTAGTAAATGTCGGTCGTTTACTAGAAACAGAAAGTAACGAGATTAGATCTAAATCATCGTGATCACACTGCTAATTAAAATAATCCACGGTCATTTCTTCTATCCTTCAAATCACTTTATTTAGTGTAGAATATTTAGTGTAGAATTGACGTTGTAAGTTCCAGCTATGAGGAATTATTTGACCATTGTGGGAAAGTAGCCGCCAGCTTCCTAAGATAATCGCTTGGGTCTTCGGCATAATATTAGTTAAAGCATTTAACCTCCTTCCATAAAAATTGTTCTACTGCTCTTCGGGTGAAGATGCTACTTAATGCTAATGGACCACTATCTACTCCTTTTAAAAGAGAAAATTAGTAATATAACGCCAGCTTTTCTCGAACTGATGATAATCGAAACATACCAATATTATACATTATACCCCAATACATTGTACCCAATGCCCTGCATCCAAAGACGATATACCCATCTGCCTTATTCTCTGGGTAAGACCTCTACTACAATTGCCTATATGCATCAAGTGTGGAATTTACTAGGCCGGACCTTATCTCGTTGGTACTTTTCAGAGGGTTTAGCTTAATAATTTTTATCTTGATCTAGTTATTACCAGAATATCAGCACAATAAATCCAATAATTGGATTTTTTAGTTGTATACCGCCTAAAACCAAGTTGTACAGATAAGACTCTGAATAATTCCTTCTTCACATTTACATGTGCAACTATTTTTCAAATATTATAAAAAATCCTCAATACGGTTACGGGCGATGTTATGAGGTCATGAGTTAAATGGTATCTCTGAGATGATATCTGTATTAGCGGCCGATCAACTGCGAGGTAGAAATGGTTTTAAAGAAAGACACAATAGGAAATTTTCCTCCTTCATTTAGATGAAGTAATAATGCTTATTGGAACCTTTCGTCTAACACGCAGTAGTTCGAAAGTTAAAGATACACCAAGGGCTCAGAGTCTAGGTTTAATGATCGCAAAAGATAGTCAAAAAATTGAAAAAGTGTATTTACGAATAGTAAAAAGACCACCCAAATTTGATGGCATCAGGAACGATAAAAAAAGATTCGAGGAGCAAAAAGATCAGGGCAATGTTTTTAAGTTATATGATTACGAATAAATTAACAAAAAGAAATTGGTGGAGAATTCTCAGATTCAACTGGTGGAAAATCTACTTCCAACGACACCAGCGTTGAACCGTTTTGTAAAACCCAATGACATCAACAACTTGGTCGCGCAGTACGGGACCCCGCTCTATTTGATTGATGAAGAGACACTGCATGCAAAGGTAAAAGAACTACATAAAGCATATAGCAAGTTTGTTGGACCATTAAAGATTGCATACTCAGTTAAAGCTAACTTTAGTCCAGCAATAATACGTACCTTCATAACTGATGGCATAACTTTTGATTTGACATCGGTCGGTGAACTGCATTTTATAAAAAGATGCAAGGCAATTCCTTACAATGCGATATACACAAGCGTTACTGAGGAATTTGAGGAATATCTAGAGGTACTACGAACTGGCATTAGAAAGGTAGTAGTAAGCTCATTTAATGGAATGACAAATCTTGCAAAAGCCGCAGAGAAAATAGGAGTTAAAGTACCAACCATGATTAGAGTTAATCCTGAAGTAGGAGTGAAAGCCGGTGTTCGTGCTTCTTATCGTAACGGCAAATTTGGTGTCCCATTCAATGGAGGGACAATCGATAGTGCTCCTAAACTAATTAAACACCTAATGAATAACGAATTATTAAGGTTCGAGGGCTTCCATTTTCATCTAGGATCGCAAATTACGGACTTTTCATGTTTTATACATGCACTGGATAAAATGGATGGATTCATGACAAGAATGAAGAAGGAGTTTCCAACCTTTCAGGTTAACACATTTGATATTGGTGGGGGCACTCCAATACTCTATAGTGAACCGGTACCGAGCCCAACTCAAATGGCAGAATATTTAGTTCCTCGGCTTAACCAATTGGCAAGCAGCCACGGAATATTCGAATTGATGATTGAAAGTGGCAGATTTCTAGTAGCCGAATCGTCAATGCTGATTTCTAAAATCGTGAATACCAAGGAATTTAGTGAACACAAGATTGTTATATTGGATGCGGGTTACCATCTATTGTTAGATGCTGCACTTCTAAAGCAAGAGTATCCACAAGAAATACTTTCACTCCCTAACGACAAAGGGAAAAGCACAACCATGCCAACAAAAAATATCCATTTGGCTGGAAGACTTTGTGATACCTATGACGTGTTTCCATTATCGAAGTCTTCGTTCCTTGGCGGAGCAGAGGTTGGAAGATACTTGTCATTCTATAATGTAGGAGCATACTCTCTTGTATTCAATATGCCTTTTCACTGCCAGATAAAACCACCTGTGATCATGAAGACCTCTAAGGGAGATTTTAAATTAGTAAGAAAAGGTACTTCGTATGAAGGACTTTTTATGGAAGAAGGGGGCGATATAATCTAGATTAGGTTTACACACAAGCTTATATATTTTGGGTTCAGCAGTTAATTTGTCACAATTGCCTTCCCAAATTAGATTTACCGGAAATGATCATAATAGCAGCAGCGGCGACAACAAGAAAATTAGAGCACATTTGTTGATAAATGGTAAGGTTCAAGGGGTGTATTTCAGACAAAACACTGTAATAGTGGCCGCAAGAAATAACGTAAAGGGTTGGGTTCGTAATTTACAAGATGGGCAGGTGGAGGTACTTTTAGAAGGATCCCAATCAGATGTAGGACAGGTGATTGGGTGGTGCAACACAGGTCCAGCTAATGCAAAGGTCATTAGTGTAGACGTAAAATATGAAAAGTATGTTGGAGAGTTTGAAGAGTTCAAGATCAGTTATTAAACTTTACCAAACAAATAGCTTTGCTACTGCTGGAATCTTAAGGTCATTTTTCACGTCTTTTATAAATAAGAGACACTATCGTATTAATTATAGTTGAAACCACTAGATAAAAAATGTATTTTTTGCGATATTGTAAATGGGAATATTTCAGCAAGAGTTATCACTCAGAACGAATGCGCA
This sequence comes from Nitrososphaera sp. AFS, assembly GCF_009898475.1. Taxonomy (GTDB): domain Archaea; phylum Thermoproteota; class Nitrososphaeria; order Nitrososphaerales; family Nitrososphaeraceae; genus Nitrosopolaris. The sequence continues at coordinate 8,415 of NZ_QURE01000057.1, forward strand.
ATTGCATTTCTTGATGCCTTTCCATTATCCAAAGGGCACACACTGCTTATTCCGAAGAAACACTATTCAAAAGTACAGGATATGGACCAAATATATTCATCCTCAATGTTTAATTTGTTGAGAAATGTAACCGCAGCAGTAGAAGAGGCGGCTGGAACAAAAGCTTCCACCATAGCAATACATAATGGAGTGGAGGCAGGGCAAGAAATATCACATGTCCATATTCATATTATCCCACGTACTCATAACGATGGAGCAGGCCCGATTCACTCAATGTTTAGAAATAAACCAAAGATTGATAATGGGGAGATGGATTTAGTGCTTGATAAAGTAAAACTACTTCTGCAAGCTAAAAGATTACAATAAACGCCTATTTAATCTCCAAACCAAAAGTGTAACACAAAGTTATCGAAATTACATCTGTTTTGTATATTGATGTAAGGTATGGTTTTCACTTAAAGCATCTGTACTACCTTGGATTACACAATCGCTACGATAATTCAGAATGATAGATTTTTAAGATTGTGTTCAATGATTAGATCAATTAAAATATTAATATCTTATAGTAGTACTAGATCCTGTAGGATTAAATTAGATAGGAACCCCATTGTCATGAATCGTTATTTTTTCGATTACTTCACTCACTGTTTCATTCATAGCTGCTTCAGCTATGTCACTTGCATGCTCAGCTGTCCGCCGTATGTCTTCCAAAATTAGCTTGATCTGTACGTTTGTAGATTCACGCGTTGTCGTAGAGGATGTCTTGTCCAGAACTTGAATTATTTCGTTTTCCATTGACCGTATGCTTACAGTTTTATCCACAATACTGTCAGCTAAATAATAATCTCTTTGTAGAAATGCTTCAACCGAGTCATTAAGTAATGATAGCGACATTCTGCTCATCCGATCTAATTTCTGAAGTACGTCTTTCGAAATTTTCTCCGTTATTTTGAGACATTTGTTGGCAATTCCTGCAGCGTGATCGGCAACACGTTCTATACTTCGTACTGCAACCCGATAACTCAAACTATCTGAAGGGCTACTTAATCCTATTTCTTGAAGCATCCTCTCATTCTTGGTAGCCATTACTAGATTCCGCAATATATACAAGCTAAATCTGTCTACCTCATCATCTGATTTTAAAATTGTCCCTGCTAGATCTTGATTTTGTTCGGCTATTGAAATCATTGCATCTTTATGCATTGCGGTCGAAATCAAAAACATTCTTCGTACAGCAGTGTTAACTGAAAGCTCTGGCAAATTTAGTAAAACTTGGACGGTAATTAGATCTGAGGCGTCAGCAATTATTTCTGTCCCTACCAAATTTCTTCGAACTACTTCCCTTACTGCATCACGTTGTAGAGAAGTAATTCTACCGGCTTTTGATTTCAAATGCATAATATTATAACCGGCTAGATACATTGAGACAACTTTACGCTTCAATGAATTGCCGTTCTGATCCTGTAGCATGAACGCAGTCACCTCATTGATTGAGACTGGTTTCCTTATTGCATTAGGGACTATCGATAAAGAATTATTAATCTCCCGTATAATTGTGACAGGATCACCAGGTTTAAGATGCATATCGTTCATCCATCTTTTAGGCAAAGATAATATGTACGTAGATCTACCTGTGAATTGTATCTTGCGTACCTCGTTTTCTTCAGATAGACGACTCAATAGAATCTTGTTAAAGTACACGTCGATAAGTATATTACCGTAATTAATCGTATACCACTATATCTTTCACATTAAACTATATAGTCAACGCCTTGGACTTGATATCCCCGTTGTACTATAACGTATGGAGTCTCCAATATAGCAGGCATGATCTGAAATTCTCTCTAAATACCTCAAAATTAGTAGGACGGAGATACAGCAGCGTAAATCGGTCTTTTCTCCAGCTTGGCCATCTCGAGCAATAATTTCACGTAGATATCTCCTATATAAAGCGTCGACACTGTCGTCCATTTCATAAAGTTTTGCAGATGCATCATTGTCTCTTATTTCCAGCCCTCGCACACTAAGAAGAATCATCTCCCTAACGGTTTTGGCCATTTCAAGGACAGCAGTCTTATCACAACTTTTGCCATAACATAAGGTCTCAAGTACATCCACGATGTCATAGGCATATCGCCCAAATCGCGAGAAC
>NZ_QURE01000058.1 GCF_009898475.1 Nitrososphaera sp. AFS
AGCAGAATTGGTTGTAGCATTTGAAGAAACTGGCTTAGTAGTGGCAGTAGTAGTAGCAGCAGAATTGGTTGTAGCATTTGAAGAAACTGGCTTAGTAGTATAATTGCCACCTGTTGAGTTTAGCCCAATCTTTGTTATTCCAGTTACGTTCACACTACTATGCGATATAACATTGGGATTGTTGCTGCATGAAAGTCTTGCGGTAATCTTATTCTGTCCTGGTTGAATTGATGTGTATGAGGGATTCAGTGTGTAATTCCATCTTGAGAAGTCTTTAGGGCCTGCATTACCAACTGGTAACACATCTTGGTACGGGCTGATTCCATTTACCTTAAGGGTGACTCCACAATCAGCTGTTGTGGCATTCCTGATAGATGTTCCCATAACGTTAAGGCCAGGGCCGATAGGCACCTTCTGACCCTTAGTGGGAGAAGTGATCTTGACCAAATGAGGGTTAGGTAGGATCGGCTTCTGCTGATTGGCTACTGGTACTGTTTGAATACTAGCATTTGAAATAGATTTACCTGTGCTAACGTGAATGGGAGGAAATAGCTGTGCGTAAGCTAAGAGACTCGTCATTCCATTCAAAACGGAAAAAAGTACAACTCCCAGACTGAGCCCAACAGCGAGCAAAGATGCCAATAATCTACATCTACCTGGCGTTAATACCATATTGTTTCAGACACGTAGACAAGTAATAAAAATAAAATGCATGTAGATCGTAGTAGATAATTTAGATTTGTTATATCTAGTTATGTTGTGAGATCTCTTTATGGAACTGTATATTAGAACACTACCTGCTAAATGTGGGTGAAGAATTTATAATAGCCGATCTAATCGTAGATAAATAATATTAAATCGATAAGCAATTATAATCTAAGGTTATACTTTCTTTAAATCTCAAAACGTCCATTCTTTTTAAAGGAGATTGAAATTAACCATCCCATGAACGAATATTTGGTGTCAATTCGATACTTTCGACAGTACAGCCGTGAAAGGTACTTTAGATTGCGGAATCCATTATTTTATAGTTCTCAACGTTGTGGTACCGGCATTGCTGGTGGTATCCTCCCCTGTTCAAAAGCGAATAGTACAGCTTTACCTATTCCAATGTGTATCTCAACGCTAGGTATTAGATACTCCTCGGCCAGTCAGTACATATGTCAGTGTCTATACTAATATAGATTGGCCAGTGCACGTTTGATCAATCACAACTGGCAGTCTCTGAATCTCTAGCTTTTAAGCGGGGCAGTCGTTATCATCATCAGTAAAAACCTTGGAGTAGCGTACCTTTAATCCTACGGATTTGGAACCCTATATATTTGACAGACTATTTTATCTGGCCCAAAAGCCAAACTAAAAATGGTCTACGGGACAATTATTCATAACGGGGGGTTGACAATTTGTCATACGTGACAGCATGTTTTGTGTTATCATTATCTCTCTTTTTACTCTGCACATTAAACATTGGATTTTTAGTACCATTCGATATGGATGAGAAATTAATATTGAAGCAATGTTTTCTCCCAAAACACGACAAAAAACGCATTCTAATACGTTATACTAAACACAAACTAATTAGACTATGTCTTTTTATGCTCTGTTTAGATTAAAAATTGAAGAGAATAGACGTAATAATTGCACATGACTGGCTAGTTGACATTAATGAAATGATGCGTAAGCACAAGATAGGCGGTATAACATTTTACAATATTAAAGGCAGGGGTCGATCAAAACTCGAACCTGTGAGCGTAGGTAGAGGCGTAAAAAGATATACTCCAGAATTCCAAACGAGGATAAAGTGTGAAATACTAGTACCAGATAGAATGGTCGAACCGATCGTCAAGGAATTAACTAAAGTGATTAACGCCGGTTCAGCACCTGATGGTAAGATATTTGTATCTGAAGTTGTGGCAGCTTACGATATAAAAACAAAAAGCACTGGAGACATTGTATTATAGCAACACTATCCTGCTATAATCTTAGTTACGTTATGCGTCAAACCTTACGAGCACAAAATATATAGTTGCAAGAGATGAAGGTAAACTCTTAAGTCTGTATTGAATATCGTCTACCCTTAAATTGACTAAAACGATATCTGTTGACTTTGATTCAGTTCTCGCTGACACGATGGTGACTTGGACGAACGAGTACAATCGTTTGAACGGCACCAAGGTTTCAAAAGAGGATATAACACATTGGGATATTGGCATGGTTTTGCCACTTACAGCTTTAGAAATTTCTGATCTTTTTAATTATATTTGGCAAAACTGCTGGATGGAGATTCCTCCTAGTGAATTAGGTCTTAGCGAAACGATCGAAAAGATTCATCGAAAAGGTTATAGGATTTCTATTTTGACTAAAAGAGAAAGGCCAACAGTTGCTTATGTTGCCAAATGGCTTGACTATCATGAAATTTATTCTGACGATTTGGTATTTCTATTCGATGGATTTCCCAAAGCTGATTATCAATTCGATCTATTAATCGATGATGCGCCAGGTAATATAGTCGATATATCTCCTCCTAAAATTGGAGTTCTATTCAATCAGCCATGGAATAAGGAATTTGATTGGCCATTGCGAGTGAATTCGTTAAGTGAAGCGGAGAGAAATGTGCTCTGATCTTTTTTCCCCCCGTAGCAGGTACTTACGAATATTGGGTTCCCTTGTAAATGCTTCAATAAGGATACAACATTTAAACCGACAGCTTAGAGAACTGAATCCTTGGGTCATTAATCTATGCATTTAGATCCAAAAACATAAACTGCATCTTTTCTCGAGATGAATGCACGAAAAAGAACTACTATAAAATTGTGAAATAGCCTCAAAAGAGGGAGAATTATTGTAGCAACAAGTGGTTTCTGAAAAATCCATAATGTCTAATCAAGGACATAAAATAAACAAGATCTGCTTATTAGGAATAGATGTTAATAGTTATTGCAACATAATAATAAATAAACTCTTGCTTATTTGAGATCATTCAGAACGGATGGGCCTAGAACAGACCAACAGCTGAATATGCAAATGTGGGTATGTTACAGATGTAGTTTAACCTTTGAGGCTATTCATCTAGCTAACCTGCACGCTAATTTGTGTGGACACGAGACCGTTGCCGTATGTGATCCAAGTTAGAACATTCTGTATCAGCTGCTTGCTTAAGCTTATGGACTGAAGCTGTAGATCACTTTTTAATTAGTCTACTACATGCCATCTGACGCAAAAAGACGCTACGATCATACTTTCGTCCATAGCCACTTTTATAGCAGTAGTAATTTGCACAGCCAATTCGGCATACATCATAGTAATGCAAGTGGCATAGGTGCGACGCAGATAAATGACCAATACCTTTGATACTACCTAGAAGAACACAATAGATGTCGCCATAGGTGTTGCGAGTGCTGATAGCGGCAAGTAATAATAATGCATTCTAGCAATACCCTAAACCTTTTCACTTTCTTGTTCATCTGCTATATGAAGTCATCTGAGGTCAACCGAAGCGTTTGTCGCGGCTCAAAAAATATGCAAGGCATTTCACTAACCTCCTGGCACTAGTCACCTGGATATTCTGAAACTGAAAGAAATTCATTTGTAAAAATATTTAAATTTTCAGGGTTATTATCTATGTCATGTCATGCAGAAGATTGTGGTTATTCAAATTTAGTTATTAATTTATGTTAAATAATAATTCTGATACACATCTCCTCGACTACCTCGTATTATTTCTTAAAAAGTTGTATAATAATCAGGACCTAATAGATATCAAAATATTTTGGTTAATAATTTGAATTTGCCAGATATAGTTATACAACGGTATGGGTATGACATAATATGCAAAAACCTGACTATACTGGAGTAGAGCAAAACACTCGGGCATTTCTGGAAAAATTACTGCTAAGCACGGGACCTCCGCTTTACAAATTGTCCCCGGAACAAGCCCGTGGAGTCTTATCAGGCTTGCAAGCTGGCAATATTCAAAAACTTCCGGCAGACATTGAAACTCGTACATTACACGGAGGAAGTATCGGCGAAGTATCTATCAGTATAGTACGACCACCAAATAGTGGTGATAGAGCGTTGCCAGTGGTGATGTATTTCCATGGTGGTGGTTGGGTACTAGGTGGTGCAGATACCCATGATCGATTAATCAGAGAACTATCTAATGGTATGGATGCGGCGCTTGTGTTTGTTAACTATACTCCGTCTCCGGAAGCAAAATATCCACTTCCAATAGAACAGGCATATGCGGCCACAAAATGGATCAAGGAAAACGGACAAACCGTAAATCTTGACCCTTCACATTTGGCTGTGGCTGGTGACAGTGTTGGGGGAAACATGGCTGCTGCAACGACATTGCTTGCAAAGAAGAGAGACGGTGCGCTTGGAATTGACTATCAGCTACTTTTTTACCCGGTGACAGATGCCAATTTTGATACTGCTTCATATAATGCTTTTCAGGATGGCTATTTCCTTACCCGTGAAGCCATGAAATGGTTCTGGGATAATTACACAACGAGCCAGACGAATCGAAAAGAGCCTACTGTGTCTCCTTTGCAGGCTTCAATCGATGAGCTCAGGGATCTGCCCCCTGCACTAATCATTAATGGTGAGTTTGATGTCCTTCGAGAGGAGGGCGAAGCCTTTGCCCATAAATTGATTGATGCAAGGGTTGAAGTGAAAGGAGTCAGATATCATGGCACAATACATGATTTTGTGATGCTCAATCCGATTAGTGATACTCCAGCAGCGCGAGGGGCAATTGAACAGGCATGTTATGTCTTAAAAAAGATACTATCGAATCAATAATTAGGTACGGTGAATCATCGACAAAGTCACTAGAACCCACTTGTATAAAGAAAGACTCGGGTCACTACTGATTCATGTAAAGATATGTAGCATTAGCGCATTAGTAAGAGGAGCTACTCCAAATAGATTGGATCCATTCTCCTATTGAGCGAAAACAGCGGCTTCTTGGTACCTGACAACGCCTCGTTCGACGCTTGACCCGGGAATAATCAAAAAATCAAAATCAGGCTTCACGTCAAAGCAACTTATATTATTTACTTCATTGTATGAACGATTATGTCTCGCACAGATACTTTCGATCTTGTAGTAATTGGGACCGGTGTCGCTGCGACAACAGCAGCTTGGAAATGTCATGCTGCCGGATGGAGTGTTGCAATTGTTGACTCCAGACCTTTTGGTGGAACGTGTGCTCTTCGCGGCTGTGATCCCAAAAAGGTACTTGTAGGTGCAGCAGAAATAATTGATTGGAACAGACGTTTGAAAAGCAAGGGTATTAGCTATTCCAATGCACCAGAGATAGCCTGGCAAGATTTGATAAAGTTTAAGAGGTCATTTACTGAGCCAGTCCCAAAGCAGAGGGAAGAGCAGTTTTCTAAAGCAGGAATAACTGCGATTCACGGGATTGCAAAGTTCGTCAGTGATAGAACTTTAGAAGTGGGTAAGCATCATTTGCTGGCAGGTAGTCACATTCTGATTGCTACCGGCGCGGAGCCGGCCAAACTAAATATCCCAGGCGAGGAGAATATTATTAAAAGCGATGAATTCATGGAGCTCAATGAACTTCCGCCGAAGATTGTATTTGTGGGCGGTGGATATATTTCATTTGAATTCGCTCACGTCGCTGCTCGCGCGGGAGCGAAAGTGACAATATTGCATCGTGGTACACGACCACTTAACAATTTTGATCCTTATCTTGTAGATATGTTATTGAAGAAAACTCGTGATGTGGGTATAGAAGTTATTTTGCGCACAAGAGTTGATTCAATAGAGAGTAGGAAAGACGACAGCAATAGCGGTGGTACTGATTACAAGGTATATTATTCTGGCACTGAGAATAACAAAGTATCTACCGTAGATGCGAACATAATCGTACATGGGGCTGGCCGGGCTCCAGCGCTAGACGATCTCAATTTAGAAGGTGCAGGAATACAGGGCGATAGCAAAGGCGTGAAGGTCAATGAGTACCTTCAGAGTATTTCTAATCCTTCGGTATATGCTGCAGATATGCTGCAGGAGATGCTGCAGCTACCGGTGGTCTAGCATTGACACCAATAGGTGTGTATGAAGGAGAGATTGCAGCCGAAAATATGCTAAGCGGAAACCATGCCACTCCTAGGAACCCCTTCTGTAGTTTACACTATTCCTCCTTTAGCATCTGTTGGCCTGCAGGAAAACGACGCAACAATGCAAGGCTTGAAATTCAAAACCAACAAAGCAAGCACAACGGATTGGTATTCTTCAAAGCGAGTAGGTGAGGACCATACGGGATTCAAGGTGATGATAGAGCAAAACACTGACCGTATATTAGGCGCTCATCTATTTGGACCAAATTCTGAAGAGGTAATCAATATATTTGCGTTAGCCATTCGATTCGGCCTAAAATCAGCTGAATTGAAACAAGCAATCTACTCCTATCCCACAAACTCCTCTGACGTTGAGTATATGTTATGAAGGGATTGTGGGGAATGTATATTTGTGAAACCTTTCGCTGATCATGGAATCATTCATAGCAAAGCAATGATTATTCTCTACCGTCCTTATGCCTACACAAATTGATTAATTGATTCTACCGTCCTTATGCCTACACAAATTGATCGGTTATTATCTACTATAATTAAGTATATCTCAAGAATTTTAAGCAGATCTGTATGTCATCTATTTGAGTTCTGTTAGCCCCATCTATGTCAAGATGTGTCGTGCCATCAATGTTTTATAAACCGATTTTTTAACGAAGTAAATCTATTCTTAAAGTAGTGCATTACCAATAGTTAGGTTAAGACATGTAGAAAAGCCCTTTTGTTAATCTTGCCTTTGATATGTTGTTATGTGGTCTTACTCTTAGAATGTGGTCACAACAAGGGCATCTTACACCACCACAGTCAATGAATATGTCACATTCGACACACCGCTTGAAGCCATGGTCGTAGTAGCGTCCAGAATTCTTTGTCTTACGAGCTTTATACAGCGCGCAGATTCGTTTGCAAAATTTCCTCACTTCGGAGTCCTGTCATCTGTACCTTGCGATATCTTAAAAATCCTGGTTGCAATTAGCCATCTTAGCTCGCTGCGCGCTTTAGGCATGAGTGATGTAAGTCTTACTTTTGACAATCCTGCTTTCTTTAAAGTTATGCTTCCTCATAACATATTAGTTTTTGCAGTTCTGTGTAGTATCAATTATTGAGCAGAAATTTACATTTATAAATAGGCGGTGGGATCTGAGAGTAATTTCCAACATAGCATATTCATATTTTGAAAGAGTAGGATAAAGCATCGTGATAGGTATCAGGCGAACCTACATCAATTCTCCGAATCTCTCCGATATCATAAGCTTGAACAGTCAGTCCAGATTCTATTAAATGATTTATAGCTTGTGTAAATTGAATCTCGCTAGAGTCATCTTGAGGTAATCGTTTGAGAATCTCGAAAATCCTTTGAGTTAGTACATATATTGGCACTATCGCAAAGTCGGACGTTGGATGAGTGGGTTTTTCCACTACCCTGCTTATAAGGAAGTGAGAATTTATCTCTGCTATTCCGTATCTTTTTAGCAAATGTTTGTCGGATACTCTTCTTACACATATGCAAGATACGTCTTTCAGATTAGGATTGTTGCAAATCTCTAACATCTTGTTTATCTCGAATGGGGCTGTAAGAACTGTATCACCAGCATGAACTAAGAAGCGATGGTCTTGTATACTCGTCCTGGATATGAGAAGCGCATGACCCAGTCCGAGAGGTAGTGATTGGTTCAGCCAGAGTAATGTTGACGATTCTATTTTCTTATAAAAGCCAGACAATTCCCCAATGGATTGATTCTTTCCTCTCTTTCTTAATGAATCAAGGAAGGTATAATCCGGTGTGAAATGATCTTCGATAGCTCGCTTCCCCCTACTTACGATAAAAATGAATTTTCTAATTCCAGCTTTATACAACTGTTCAAAGATAATCTGCAATGTAGGTTTGACTAAATTTCCCACGAACAGCGGCAACATTGCTTTTGGTTGCTCCTTTGTATATGGCAGCATCCTAGTCCCAAGCCCTGCTACGGGAATTACTGCTGTTGTTATCATTCTATGTATGTATTCTATTTTTAATATATTTTTAAGTTAGTCTCTTTAGGCGTTTTCCATGGCTGCACATCAGAAGTTAAAATGAAGGCAGGGGATAACGTAGCAGACAGGTGCTATAATCTACAGCTCAAGGAGTTAATTGATTGATCAATAACTTATGAAACAGGGTGAGGACTCATCTAAGACCACAAATAATGGGAAACAGCACATATTATTATTCACGTTAATGCATACCTAAAAAGGCGTAGGCAGATTGTTTCATTTGTGATTATGATTTTGCTGGAATTATGAACGAAAATGTTGCTCCTCTTCCATTTGTATTATTTTCCCCCCACATTTTACCTCCGTGCGCTTCTATTATGTTCTTTGAGATATACAATCCTAGCCCTGTACCGTTTTCTGATTTAGTAGTAAATACACAAAATAATTTTGGCAAGACATCCGGATGAATTCCAGTTCCAGTATCTCTGACACTAACCATAATACCGTTCCGATTACTGTCCATACGCAGGTGTGAAATAAAAACAGTTATTGTACCATGTTCAGTAAACTTTATGGCGTTGCCAAGCATGTTATATATTACTTGGGTAATGCGATCTTTATCTCCGTAGATAATGGGGTCATTTACAGTAGGCATCCCACTTGACTGTGATTTATTTTTCTCTCGCAATGTTTCATTTTCATATATGAGCTTAGTACTAATATTGCTCTGCTTAAGCTGCTTTCTGTGATCTTCGATTGCTTCTGACATAGTTGTACCTAAATTAAAATCAATCTTGTACAAGTTCATAGAGTCGTCTGATATTTTAGTAACATCCAAAATCTCTGAAGCAAGTCTTTCCAGTCTGTTTGCGTTGCGAAGTAATCTCTCATACAGATCTTTTCTCAAAGGGATTTCGTCCTTGCCTGTTTCCTCAAACTCAAGTTCTATCAGTTCAAGGGTTCCTAATATTGGAGTAATAGGAGATCTTAGCTCATGAACAGCTACACTGATAAACTCCTTCTGTTTGTTATAGACTGTTCTTAGCTCTTCGATGTTTTGCTTATAGTGATTTATTGTCTCTATAGCTCCCTTGTACGCTTCTTGGGCTGACTCTTTTGAATCCTCACTAACATCAGTCCTATTGCCAATACCTGTGGCATTCGTATTCCTGGTTCTCATGTCTCCTTGGAGAGGGCCTCTCTCCGAATTCGCAGCTATTTCCAAGTCATTCAACTTAAGGTAAACCTTTCGCTGCTTTTCGAATCAGGTATCCAATAGGCCGACGAGGCTTTTTTGCTATGGAATGAGCTATTTCAGACCATCCAGGGCTAATTAGGAAGGGCTTTAAAGTATCATACTCTCGCACTACACTACTCTCTCTAGTCACCAGATTTACAGACATATATCAGTTAGCTTCCTACAAAAACATTCCTCATAATAACACGTTTAAACTTTGGCATTTATTCAGCGATTGAACAGATAAATCGGGTTTCTGAAACCAATTTGCAGAGATTTCTTTATTTCGGATTTCTTCCCAGTTCATGGCTGGGCCGGCAATTTAGCTAGCGTGGTCGTAATCACCTTCACAAAGATGATTACTACATAGTCTTATGGAGATCCTTTATCCTTGATACTTTTATCATGTGCCTCCGTCTTGATTACGACTTTCCCATTTATCGTCCACTGAACACTTCCTATATATTTGCCGCCAGGCGCTTCAGCCTTTGGGATATCTATCGTGAGCCGTTGAAATTCATACGTCATCGACATATTTTTACCGACTACTTTATCTGCGATTTGACCTGCAATTCCAGTCCATTTATCTGTTGATGTTGCATGAAGATTGTTTGTAGAATGTTGGCTCATGTTTTTGATATGGTGAGTCTTGCTCTTAATAGTATCAGTACCGAGTTTGCTTAGAATTCAGTTAAATTCTTGGACTACCCGGAGTTAGCCCTTATAACCCACTAATAGTTAATAATACAATTCTGCCAAAACAATTCATATGGGGTAGTTAGATCTAGTTATATATACGCTTGTCAGCACAATACCGTGCAGCTCATTAGTGGTTCATTAGTGGTTATTGGTTAATATAACAACACTAGACACAAGGCTTGGATAATTAATTTGATATGCTTTCTAAAGTTGCTGGATATACATAATGAGCGTGCACTTGTGTGCGAATGTGTTCTTTTATCACCATTTTTGTACAAGGTCCTTATAATCATTTCAGTCCTTCAGATATATGATGAGTAAATCCTTCAGTCCACTTATGTTGTCTGCGACGGGTGAGAAAACGCCAGAGATTGGGGCACAAAGTGAACCAGCCAATAACGCCGCGAAATGCCCCAATAATCTGAATCACAATGTAATTTTCGATGCCGAAACCACAGAAACAATTTGCAGTGACTGTGGCGTAGTGATTCAAGGCAACTCAGAATCGCTTGAGTCTGAGTGGCAATCATCTAAGGAAGATATTGAAAGTAAGAACAGGAGAGGCATGCCTACTTCGTTGGCATTCCATGATATGGGCTTGTCAACAATGATCTCCTATTCAAATGTGGACGCTAATGGTGGGACGATAAGTCAAGATCAAAGAGGCAAAATCCAACGACTTCGACGATGGAATAAGATCTCTAACAATAATAGAAGTTATCATCGAAATCTAAAAAATGCTTTCTCAATCTTAAGCAGTATTAAAGATAAGCTCTCTCTCACAGATCCTCTAATAGAAAAGTCTGCATACTTTTATCGCAAAGCACTAGATAAACGAATAATCAAAGGCAGATCTATCAGGGCTATGGTGGTCGCATCTATATACGCTGCGTGTAGAGAATTCAACACACCGCGAACTCTCGAAGAGATCTCTCAAACTGCTAATACTGATATTATATTCGCTGGTAAGTGTTATAGGTTACTGCTTAGGCATCTCAAACTGCACCTGCCAACAGTTGATTCGAAAATGTGTTTGGCCAAAATAGCTAACAAAAGTGGTGTCAGTGAAAAATCTTACCGAAGGGCCCTTCAAATGTTGGCTACAGTAAAAGCTAATCCTGTCTCACTCGGCAAGGATCCAAAAGCTCTCGCCGTGGCAGTATTATATGCTGCTTGTCTTCAAGAACATGAAAAGGTCAGCCAAACCCAGATTGCCCTGGCAGGAGAAACCAGCATTGTAACACTTAGGAAACGATTTTTAGATGTAAAGAAAATCTTTCCTTAGCCTGCTGCTCACCTTTTTGTTTAGGAATTTTCCAACGTAGGGTAGGAGAAGTTCTATCTTATGTAAAGCTTCCAGCATTCGTAAAATGTCTAAACTCATCGCAGCATATTGAAAGACTAGGATTTTTGAAGTGCCTGTAATTGAATATGAAATAAAATAGCTATCCAATACCATATTCCAATCTTAATCCTGATTTCCTTTATGCAACCTCTGTTTGAATACCTGACCTTTTGATCTCTAATTTTTATGATACAATCTATACAGTTTGCACAAGTATAACCTGAAGAGAGATGTACTAAAGCGATCACGTCAGCACCGCACTTTTTCCGGCGTGTGAAGTCCAATCCATTCCCTATGGAAAATGAGTTGTGTTATTCTGACTTTGGGCATTTACCATGTCGTTTGTACGTGTCAATGCGATCACCTTTGAATCATCATCGATAGCATAGTAACATAAGATAGGTGTCTCATAATAACAAATCTTCTAGTTCCAATACAACGCCCGGCCTATAGTTTCGAGCTATACTTTTTTACCATTATTGAATGAAAATGAAATTCTTCAACCAGTCATTACAAATTAGCTTTAGTAATTATGCCACAACTTTTTGTTGATTCAAGTACAGCACCAATATTTTAAATAAGCTGCAGCAGATTTTGTATCTTCAAAAATCCTGCCTTCTCGCTCTCTTTTATCCAACCGCAAAAGGAAATCAAAGTCAATTTGCATATCAAGTGGTGTGTTATTAAGGGTGACGATGAACGGTATACGCGCATTATGTGCTGCCTCGACTCCGAGCGGTGAGTTTTCTACAACGATCGCTTGGGACGGTTCTATATTCATTCGATCTAATGCTGTTTGAAATGGGGCCGGGTCAGGTTTACCCTGTCCTTCTTTTAAGTCATCACCGCTAATGATAAAGTCAAAGCCGCTAGAGCCAATGTTCTCGTCAAGTATACTCTCAATTTCCTCTTTTGATGACCCACTTACTACTGCCTTTAAACACTTACAAGCTTTCAATTCTTCGATTAGTTCTTTGGCTCCATTAATCGCCTTTGACTTTTGAATCGCTTTAAAAATTTCTGTTTTTCTTTTGCTAATTGTCTTTATATTTTTATGATCAATACTGCCATCTATTTTTTCCCTTCTAAATATTTCTTCCACCAATTTTGACCCTGGCAGTCCCTCCAATAGGTATATATTCTTCTTACTAATTTCATGATTCGTTACCTCTTTTACTGCAATACGCATAGCTTCTGCGTGAAAAGGCATTGAGTCAATCAAGACTCCATCCATATCGAATATCACTCCCTTTTTCATCTTGGGTCAATCAAAAATACCGTTTGACATACTATAATGCTTACTGCTAATATTAGTAATTTAATCATTAAGGCTGGTGTTATTATTAACAGTTTTAACGCCAATTAATACATACATAGCTAATTACTCTAGAACTTGTTTATCACAGCCCTTAGATCAACACATTTCTCTGTGATTAAAAGTGCTTGTTCTATGTCGTCAAGAGAGTAGCTGCGGCCAATTAATTGAGACAAATCGATTTTTCTGCTGCCGACGAGTCTGATGGCTTCTTGAAGTGACTTAGGGCTGGAACTGAAGCTTCCTGTAATTGATATTTGATTATAGTGCAACCAGTTAGGATCAATGGAGAGTCCGGCAGAACTAGAATTGACAATTCCTGAAAAAATGTTAATCCTTGAGTTTTTGCTAGCCACTTTTAATGCGAATTCAAGAGCAGCAGGATTATTAGTAGCTATTATAATAATATCAGCGCCCTT
This sequence comes from Nitrososphaera sp. AFS, assembly GCF_009898475.1. Taxonomy (GTDB): domain Archaea; phylum Thermoproteota; class Nitrososphaeria; order Nitrososphaerales; family Nitrososphaeraceae; genus Nitrosopolaris. The sequence continues at coordinate 13,091 of NZ_QURE01000058.1, forward strand.
TCCTGCTGTAAATTTCAAAACCTCGTCACTAGATTTATTACTACCACTACCGCTAGTACGGCCACTATAACTACTACCACTACTATTCAAATTATTTCTGCCATTGATATACTTGTGATCATATCCTTTGTAACTTTCATTAATATCATTATTGTTAGCATCTTCATCCAACCAAAAAGTTGCATCTGCCCCCATAGACCTCGCCTTTTTCAATCTCTGGGGGATTTTACCCACTACTGCTGTCTTTGCTTGATACAAGTTCTTGGATAGTTGAAGATGAAGTAGCCCTATAGGGCCATCTCCTAACACCACTACGCTTTCCGTCTCTAAAGGATATCCAATATGTGAGAAGCCATTAATACAACATGATAGTGGTTCAATTAAAGCCGCCTCTTCGTTAGTTAAGCAATCTGGGATTGGGGCGATGCCTCCTATCTCTAGAATTTGTTTTGGAATATTGATGTATTCCGCAAAGCCGCCATTTACACTTGAGCCTATTTCTTTTAAATCGTTGCAAAGATTGTACTGTTTATTAGCACAGTAGACACACTTCAAACAGGGAATTATAGGCGATATCGCAACTCTACTACCCGATCTTAATTCTGTACCTGACCCTAAATGGTCACGTATCGTTATATCTTCAATCGTTTGACCGCAAATCTCATGGCCTAATACGATGGGAGGCGTAACCTTCGAATGACCGTTTCTGAACACACGTGCATCATATGCACATACAGAACAGGCATTTACCTTTAAGATGCTTCCTGAAAATGTGTCCGCTTTAGTATCTATAGGATTTCTATAAGCATTCTCATAAGAAATGCTATTAGGTCCGTAAAATACAGCAGCGTGCATTTTGGTTTTTTTTTCCAATGATAACAATTTATTCAACCACTTTATCTTACTCTACTTTCCTTTCATTTTGTATTGCTTCTCAAATCTTAAAAGGATTATAGCATGGATTAATATAGGTTAGAGCAGCTATCGATTACAGATAGTAGTAGCAGAATTGAGTAGGTTATTCGACCCGCATATTCATATGTATTCTCGTACAACAGATGATTATGATGCAATGTCTAAAGCAGGCATAGAAGTAATAGTTCAGCCCTCCTTCTGGCTTGGTAGCCCAAGAACTTCGGTCGGAACGTTCGAAGATTATTGGGAACACATGATAACTTTTGAGACTAAGAGAGCAAAAGAGTTTGGGATAGAACACTTTGTTTGTATCTCAGTTAATCCAAAAGAGGCTTCAGAACGTCCCTTAGCTTTGGATGCGTTAGAGGCTATGATAAAATACCTCGGTAGAGAGCGTGTGGTAGCAATAGGGGAATTGGGCTATAATCAAATAAGCTCACCGGAAGAAGAAGTATTTCTGAAACAAATGGATCTAGCCGACCAAAAAAATATGCTTATGACCGTTCATTTGCCTCATTACAACAAGCCTGTAGGAATGGAAAGAATCGAACAAATTTTGAATAATGAGAGTGGTACTAAATATGACAGAAACAAAATATTGGTAGACCATAACGTGGAAGAAACTATTGAGAAAACTTTGGACTTAGGGCTGTGGGCTGGTCTCTCCGTATACCCAGTTACAAAATTATCTCCAGAACGAGCTATAAAAATTATTAAAAAACATGGAACAGATAGAATAATGATACATAGCGCAGCAGACTGGGGGATTTCAGATCCTCTTAGCGTCCCGATAACTGCCAGGGCGATGAGAAAGGACGGACGATTTAGTACAAACGAGATTGAAAAAGTCACATTCTACAATGCTTATGAATACTTTAGGCAGTCACCTAGATTTACTTGGGAACCATAAATCCTGAATCTAATGAAACTGGCATTCAGCACTAATGCCTTCAAAAGATATTCCCTAGAGGAAGCAATCAAAGTAATCGCTGGATTGGGATACGAGGGTGTCGAAATACTGGCCGATGTTCCTCATGCATATCCTCCACTTGAGGAGTCACAAGTTAGGACAATTAAGGAGACTGTTTCAAAGTGCAAAACTCAGATATCCAATGTTAACGCCTTTACGCTTTATGCCATCGATGATGTATATCACCCGTCTTGGATAGAGAGCGATGAGACCTTACGAGAATTGCGAATTCAACATACCATTAGATGTATAGAACTGGCAAAAAAAATAGGATCAAAAAATATAACTACCGAACCTGGTGGACCTGTACAGCAAAACAACTCTGACCGTGATTACCTAAAAGAACTTTTTGTCAACGGGTTGAATAGAGTGGCACCCATCGCGGAAAAGAGGAGAGTTAAAGTTTTAATCGAGCCGGAGCCTAATTTGCTTCTTGAAAATTCTAAGCAATTTTTGGACGTCATGAAGGATATTAACTCAAAATATGTAAGACTTAATTTTGACATAGGACATTTTTACTGTATAGGTGAAGATCCGGCAGAAATTATTAACAGATTGGCCGATTATATAGGACACTTTCATTTGGCTGATATTGCCCTCGATAGAGTTCATAATCATCTAATACCAGGACTTGGATCGATTGACTTCAAGTCTGTTTTTGAGGCTATAGACGAAATAGGATATAGAGAATTTGTAACCATAGAGCTTTATCCCTATCAAGACAATCCTGTGTATGCTGCGGAATCTGCATTCGAGTACATTCAGGGAATATTGAATAAAGTTGATTAGTAATTATGATCTGTTATACCTTGATTTGGAGCAGCGTTATAGCATAACTGTCTCCTCGAAAGGGACTAGTCACATGTAGAATTGGAAGTAAACTCTATGAATCTTAACTCTTGACAGCTAGGTGTATTTATGATTAAACACTATTTCTTATTGCTCAGGGTACCAAATCTGTTCACTGTACCCTCCAATATATTGGCAGGATATTTTAGTGTAGCCCAATCTTTGTCCACAAATCTATCGGTTTTATCACTTCTTGTAGGTTCATCGGTACTACTTTACATATCAGGTATAGTCTTCAACGACTATTTTGATATTGAAGTAGACCGAAAAGAACGTCCTTTTCGGCCGCTGCCTTCAGAAAAAGTTTCTAAACAAACAGCTTTTGTTGCTGCAGCCATATCAATGGTAGCAGCTAATGGTCTGGCGTTTATGGTCAGTACCCTCAGTTTTAGCGTTACCATAATTCTATCAGTAATTATTTTGGGCTATGATTACCAATTAAAGCAGACGGTTTTAGGACCAATCCTTATGGGTTCAGCCAGAACTCTAAATGTGCTTCTTGGAGCAAGTGCAATTCTGCCAGGCGCTATCTCAGTTCAAAAAGTCTTGCCTGAGCAAAGACTAACAATCCTATGTATTTCGATGTTTCTGTACGTTCTGTCAATTACACTTCTTAGCAGAATGGAAGTCGGCCCTGCAAAGCCGGCACGGACGGTCACCATTCCATTCGTGGTTATCTTTGGCGTGATCGCAATAATAATAATTGCAAGTAGCTTCAGGGTTTTTCAACTAGACATAGCCGTGAGTCTGTCGCTATTTGTCGGAGTTATAGTCATTACCTTCAAAAGAACTATTTTTGAAGGTTCTTCAACGAATATTCAAAGGGCCATCAAGACTTTGGTACTATCCATTATAGTCATTGATTCGATTTTTATAAGTGGTACTTTGGGATTATATTATGGATTGACTATCTTACTTCTAATAATCCCACCAATATTTATCTCAAGAAAGTTATATGTTACATAGTGCTTAGCAATATTTGAATACAGATATGATTCATGAATATAATGGAAAAGGAGTGAAATACCAATTATGATCAAGTTTTACATAGTAATTGATATCGTCGGGTTGGAATTGGGCCATTTGGAGTCTGAACTTGTTCCGAATATTTCTAGTCTTGCAACTGAAGGCGAAAGTGCGATGATGGAGCCAGTATTTCCCGGGGTCACTTGTACCGTTCAGGCCAGCATATTGTCAGGTACCTATCCTAACCAACATGGCATTATCTGTAATGGATTCTATGATAGGATTAATCGCAATGTTTCTTTTTGGGAGCAGTCAAGTGATCTTGTCCAAACGGACAGGATTTGGGACATGGCACACAAGAAAATGTCCGGTGACAACGACAACAACAAGACCGAGACAAAGATCAAGTCCACCTCTATATCTGAAACTAAATCTAAAACTAAAACCAATAACGTGATTTCCAATTCATCATCATCATTACCCTCTCATTCTTATAATCTAAAGACAGCAGTTCTGTTCTGGCAAAATACTATGTTCTCAAATGCAAACATTATCGTTACCCCTCGACCAATTCACCTGGACAATGGAGTAGTTATGTGGTGTTACTCTAAACCAGTGGACTATTATGATCAACAGCTGAAGCCAAAAATCGGAGAATTTAACCTTGCAACTTATTGGGGACCATTGGCATCATCTGCTTCGAGTAAGTGGATATCTGAGGCGACTACCTACACCCTTGAAAAATACAAACCGAATTTTCTTCTTACCTATATTCCTCACATCGATTATTCAGCTCAAAAATTTGGAAAAAATAGCTGTCAGGTAAGAGATGATCTAAAGGTTGCAGATGGTATAGTTGAGAATATAGTACACAAGACTGTCGAATTGGGAATAAGGGAAGAGTCACAATTCATCATAATTTCTGAATATGGCTTTAATGACGTTTCTGGAGCTGTTCCATTGAATTTAAGATTGAGAGATGCAGGACTAGTTGCCACACGAACTATTCAGGACAAGGAATACATCGACTATGAAAATAGTGATGCATTCGCAATGGCCGATCATCAGATAGCCCACATATATGTCAAGGAAGGGTTTGTTGGACAGACTAAAAAAGTGCTCGAACAAATAACTGGCGTGGAAAGTGTGTTAGATGATCAAGAAAAAAGGCACTTGAAAATAGATCATGAACGCAGTGGCGAGTTGTTAGCTGTGGCAGATCGAGATAAATGGTTCAGCTATCACTGGTGGTACGAAAAAGAAAGAGCCCCTCCATTTGCAGGAAATGTAGATATACATAGAAAACCCGGCTATGATCCTCTAGAATTATTTATAGAACCAAATACTCGGTCAATATCACAAAATACGGGTCTGGTAAAAGGCTCTCATGGAAGGAAAGCTGATTATTTGAGACAGGAAGGATTATCTCTTTATTTGTCTAGTCGCAAAACAAGGATCTTAAATGACATAGATTCTCCTCCGCTCATAAAATGCGTTGACTTGGGCAAATATTTAACGAGTCTAGTTTAGTATGGTCGTCTGTTCTGTTCTATTCTGGTCTAGTCTATCCAGTTGTATATCTTGAAATGACGTTTAAACATTCAATTACCCTTTCATCATTCAGAGGTATAATAGAACCGGCAGAGCGAATCTTAGAGACTATAATGCGTCAAGGATTTGATGCAGTTGAAATGTTTGGAGAGCCATCCCTGATGGATTCGAAAAACCTAGCAGAATCTATTCGTTCATTTAATATCTCAGTGTCTGGTGTAACTGGAATGTGGGGTAAGATGGGCCATGACGCTTGGAAAAGAAGGCTTTTGAGCTCGGACTCAGACATTGTGACTTACTCAGTTGGCTATGTAAAAGATATAATTGTCATGTGTCAGAAGTTGGATGGCAGGGAAATAAATCTCTGTCTTTTCGCCGATGAAGAATCTGAAATATTTGACAAAAATCACGGGTTGGTCCCAGAGAAACATAAACAAGACGCTTTAAAGAAAAGTATCCCAATTCTTATTGACTTGAGCAGGTACGCGAAGGACTATGGTGTTCAATTACTATTAGAGCCACTTAATCGTTATAACACACCATTTTGTACCACCGCTATGGATGCGATTTGGATTGCTCGCCAACTGAACCAGGATAATTTCGGAGTCTTATTAGATACCTATCACATGAATATAGAAGAGGATTCATTCGCCGATGCCATAACTCAGTGTGAAGGTCTGTTACGCCATACTCATTTTGCAGAGAACAATAGAAAAATGCCTGGGAGAGGACACATAGATTTTAGAACTATAGTTGCTAGTTTGCGTAAAATAGGCTACGATGGTTTCATCAGCTTTGAACCCACTTTAAAAAACGCAAATTATGAATCGGAGATGTGGAATGGATTAGAATTTATCAAGAAAGTTGAAAAGTCTAGTATCCCCCCCAGTTAGATATAACAATAATATTTATGTCATAGGATCAGAAAATTGTCGGGAAAATATTATTTCGTTATTATACTGTATTCTCGGTTTCGCATCAGATAAATTTGGTATCATGAATTTAAAGTTATGAGAAATCCAAAACTCTCGATTCAGAATATCATAATGGTAGAAATGACCGTTGTCATTTGCCTTGCACTGTTATCGCAGCAAATATCGACTGTCAGTATGGCCCAACCTCAACCTCAAATTCAAACTCAAGCTGGTAGCAATCTCCCACCTTCAATAAAAATGCCGGCGTCAGAAGGATATGTTGATGGAAAAATCCACTATTTTCTTGCAACTGATTCGTCAGATAACAAGATCGCAAATTCTATAACAAATAGTACAGGTTTTAAGGTTAACTTTGCACCCTCTCTGGCCATGGTACCGATATCAACTCGTGAACAAGGTTATGATTTCCTGAAT
>NZ_QURE01000154.1 GCF_009898475.1 Nitrososphaera sp. AFS
AACGGGAGTGGCTCTACTGTAATTTGGACTTTTATCAGACCAAATGGACTTGTCAATGAACAATTCGAAAGACAACTTCAAAACTTTGATAATGAAATTAGTAATTGGAAGGCGGCATTGGAGAAACCAATATAGAAAAAAGAAGCTATCAAATCACATGGCTGTAAATAGACTTACAGTGGTTTTCTTTCTTTTCGCATAGCTAAATAAAGTACATAAGGTGCAAAGCATAAGGCGTTGGATTTATATCAGACATAATGTTGGTGTTTAAGAAGGGAAAGATTACTAGTGAAGGCTGTGAAAGCTGTGAAAACATTACAGATCGATAGTCCCAGATATAGGCCCTGCTGATTAGTCATATTGAACTAATTTTCTTTCGATTCCCAATTAATCAAATGAAATTTTTGTGATTTTATTCCTTTTGAATATGTAAGTATTGTACATAGCCTTCACTGCGTTCACTGCCTTCAACTTCTTCGATAGCCCACAAGCACTAACTTTTATGGTCAGTATAATATGTTTTTATAAACCTGTCAAAGAAAGGTTTGAGGCATAAACCTACTTTATAGAAGTTCAATTACTTCTAAACAGACTATAAGCCAATTGTTAAACTATACGAATCTAGTAGCACATTGTAGCACATTGTAGCACAGGCATAACTAACCTTGCGGAACTAATCCCTTCTATAAGTCACCAATTCATTCCTGTTTTAAGTTGTGAGATTCATTCATTTAATTTATTTTCCACAATGCTTATACCACTGATCTCTTTATTGTTAGCCAGTACAGTATAATGGTACAAAGGCTCCAGACAATTGAACACACGGAAATCATATAATCGCAGTTTATCCTAATAAAGATGAAAAGTTTAATGAAGCCTTTGCCTTTCTAAAAGAGGGCCTGCAAAGAAATGAGGTTATTGTTCTTACAACCACTGATTTACTAAAAGATGAAATTCTCGCCAGAATGATAAAGGAATGGAAAACGGATGTTAAAGAACTGGAATCAAGAGGTGATATCATAATTAGAACTACGGAGGAGTTGTATTTTCCAGATGGTATACCAAATATCCAACGAACAATGGCGTTATGGTCAACATTAGTAGAAAACTGTCTTGGTAAAGGTAAAAGAGGGATACGTGTTTTCGGGGATATGTCTGCATTTTTTAGAAGGGGATTTACCAAAGAATTATTTGATTATGAATCATGTTTGGGGCAGAGATTTAACTTTCCTGCTATTGGAATATGCGCATATGATTCCAAAGATATTCATAGCAATATGACATCAGAGCAAATAAGACAACTACAGCAATACCATAATCCAGCTTGGTTGGAAGATTATTAGTAAATACATCGTCAACCCTCCAAAACATTTACAGAACACGAAAAGCCAGAGTCCTCATAATAGTACTATTACTTATGATCATTGCTGCTAGGATTCATAGAGGTAATAACGCTACAAGGCTTTAAGACACTTTCATGACCTAAAACCTTGTACACTGACTGTGTCAAAGTCCGTCCAAAGATTAGTTCCAGTATAAATAAACACTTGAAAATGAAGATGTGGTCTAAATGTATATCCTGTCATCCCTACCTTTGCAATCACTTGCCCTTCGGTAATAATTTGACCAACTTGGACTTTTGAGCTATGTGGTGCTAAATGATCGTACCTAGAATATTCTTCATTCGTGTGCATGATAGCTATAAAGTTGGTGTAGTTCCAATAAATTGGATGCGGCCCACCAATGGTAGAATCGTCTTTAACATAGGTAACTATGCCGGTGGCTGCAGCAAGTACTGGAGTATTCTCCGGAACTATGAAATCAATTGCATTTCTGAGGTTTCCCGTATGAGCTGGCGAGGATGTTCTATCCACTCTTTCTAAGGAATTCTCAGGTACAGGTAATCGATAACTGTTAATAGTTCTTCTTTCCAAGTCTTATATCTTAGCTGTATATTCAGGTTCGATAAAATTCTATCTCGTTATTAATATTTATAATCCATTATTATCCCTTTTCAGAGTACGGATAAAATGTTATTTGCATTCATGCGGAACTGGCAAAGGGAATTCAAAATTCAATTTTTTACCTATCACAAATATGTCAATAAATTGTAATTGAATACTAGAAATTTTGGTTTAAATCGTTGCTGAGACTTAATGACGCGACTATGTACATCATTATTATTAGGTAAAATAGATTGCCGTCGTCTAAAAACCCTCGCTTCGTAAAATCGACCATATCAGACCTATAGTATGCTGAATTCTCTGAATGGTTCATCGGTCACTCTGGTTCCACATACTGGACAAGAAAGGATTGAGAAAAGGCAGAGATATTTCGTAAAGTTGAGCCCTACTTGACATTCCAAAATATACCTCAGTTAGAAAGACAAGGTGCAGATATACAAAGTAAGGTAGAAGAACTAGAAGAAGTAAATAAAACATACCTGTTTGATAATCACCATTAAAAGGAAAAATGGTATCATAATTTCATATTCCCACACATTTAATAACTACAAGTCCAATAAAAGAAGGATAATTGCCTTTGGATGAGATTCATTCTCCCCTTCCCCCTGAAACTACAGAGGTATTATACGGTAATGAAAATATTCAAAGAAAAGTATTGGACGGTTTTTCATGGGTAAAAAAATCACTTGATGGGTGTACTGAATCCGATGAATTAGCTATGAATGTGATATATGATGCAATATGGAATGGATTTGTTGGGCTAAAGAAAAAAGGTGTGAAACTAAGATCGATAACAGAAGTTACGCCAGATAATATTTCTTATGTAAAGAAACCAATGGAACTGTTTGAGATGAGGCATACACCAGGATTAAGAAGTAATTTTGGTATAGCTGACAAGAGAGAATGTCTACTTCATTCAGTATCACATCAAGACCAACCTTTATCGCATGCAATACATACGAATGCTAAAGCACTTGTAGAAGCACAATGTTTCCTATTTGAAACCCTTTGGAAGAATGCAATTCCAGCCGAAGAAAAGATAAAGGAAATTGAAGAAGATATGAAGCCACCTTTTACAAAAACATTAAGAGATCCCTCTCAGATACAAAAAGTTGTATTTGATCTAGTAACTTCAGCCAAACAAGAAGTTCTAATGTTATTATATAGTAATACTGCTATTGGTAACATATTTTTAAAAGGACATGAAGACGTCGCCCAAAAAAAGTTCAAGGACAAAACAATGGGCACGAAATAAAGCTTAGAATTATTGCATATCAAGAAATATACAAACAAATAGAAAAATCAATGATTCGGAAAAAAGAAAAAGCAGGGAGAGGAGGTTTATTAGGAGCACAGAAATTAGAAATTCATTTAGTTGATACTATCCAACAACAACAGCAACAACATTTACAAAATAAAATTTCATTTCTGGTTGTAGATTCAAAGGTATGTATAGTAGAAGAAGAACGACGACCAAGAGATAATAATTCCAACGAAGTGACTTTCTGGGCTACTTATACCAATACTGAATCAATAGTATTAACTCATATCTCCATATTTGAAACGCTTTGGACTCGCTCTGAACTAAAAAAAGATATTGAAATTGAAAGATGAATGAGTTAATAGTTATCGACGCATTATCTAAACATCTAACACCAGTTAAAGATCCTTTACTATGATATTAGCGGTTCTGATACGGTCTCCCTCTATCAAGAGATACATTTCTTATTAGTTGATACTTGCTTATAGTTATTTGGAGCAGTAGATAAACTCCGCCATGAGTTTCTTGTAAAAAATATAAATTTTTGTGGATACTCATTTTGCGACGGTTGCCTCAATGGTTGAGCTTTAATTTTACGCTTCCAATTGATCAACTGTTTTGTGTTGTTGGTCAACTATACTCTAAGGTAATGATAACTGACCATGTGGGTGAGAGGTTAAGGTTGAGACATTCCGTGTTATCAGGGTTCATAGTGTTTGAACTTTTCAATAATTCTTGCAAATATGTAGACATTTCATTTTCATGTACCAGGATTATCATTTGACCAATTTGGATACAAAAAGAAAAAAGATAATCATGTGTTGTTTTGTAGTTAGGTTTTTTTTCCTATCTCATCAATTACTTTTTGTTCTCCTTGTGCGATTAACTCTTTCACAGCTTTGGATGAAAAGTTTGCATTCTTTAATATGGTGGGTGATTCAATTTCACTCCTAATTATTCGTGTCACGGAAATTATCTTTGCACCATATTTTTGGATGAGTGTGTTATATTCTGATTTGATTTCTGCAATTTCGTGAGGTTTTAATCCTGATTGTTGTTCAAACTTCTCAAAGACGTTATAAAGCCGTTCTATAAGCTTTATTTGTCTTGTAATGAGCCCTGACATTTTTATATTGTCCATATCTTTATCACAAAACAGAATATCTCTTGCTCTGCTTTCAACTTCTACCATATTGGAGGGAAGCCTATCTATCCTTTGCGGGTAATTCTCTACAATAAAGATATTTTTATCCTCTCTTGGTGAGGAATAGATCACTTCCCTTATAGGGGTATTACTAAGAAGACTACCATCCCATGCGTATACACCATTTTCAACCTCGACCCAAGGAAAACCGTATAATGGATAGCCAGCACTTGCCAAAATATGTTTTGCCTTTATTTCCATTTTAGTATTATCAAATATGAGCGGTCTCGCAGTCATTACATCTACCGCAGTTATTATAAGGCGAAGAACTTCTGGTAATTCTTCTTGTGTAGCCGCAAGGTTGAGCTTTTTATAGTCGATGTATTTATCAATTGTCTTTGCAAGCGGCCAATGGTCATACAGGTATGTCCAACTTCGTGGATCTAAAAAAGATTCTTTTTTGAAAATATCCTCCTGCTTCAACCATCTTGGAACAAACATTTTTGGAACTCCAAAGACTGCAGCATTAGTAGAAGCCGAAGATATTTTCTTGGGAACATAGGTTTTTACACTTTTATCATAATCCATGACAAATATATCTGGAATAATTGTTGGAGTACTTTCTGCAAGTTCAAGCCAAAAATCCTCGAGGTCATTCTCAGGGTGGTCGCTTTTGCTTCCCACAATTATGGCAGCATTTATAGCTCCAATCGATGTTCCAGCGGCAATGTCTATTCTTACATTTCGTTTCACTAGTCCTTTAAAAACACCACATGCAAACGCTCCCAGTGAGCCACCACCTTGCATTACCAGTATGTTCTCTATATTGCGTTCCGTTTGTATTTAATTTATATATTATCATTAATTGCCACTTCAAAAGCACCTATGAATTGAGAAGTGTTATGAAGATTTGTTCTATCCTTGTTGTGAGGTGGCATTGTGAAAGTCACCTGCTGATACAAGAGGAAAAGAAAGATTAGGCTATTAGAACAGATAGGTAACGGATAAAAAGAAGAGTCTGAACCTTTCAAGAACAGCTAGCTGATCAGAAGAATTCTAAACATCTAGACTTTAGACACATTTAATTGAAAGAATTAATATGATCCCTGACGAATTGTTCAAAGTATGCTGCTTTTCTCCCTAAAAACTGTTCAATCGTGTCTGTCATTTGAGAGGCATCGCCAGCTTTAATGATATTACTGAATTCTATCAAATCAGCAATAAGCCAATCCTCCATACCAGACCCTTTCATTGATTTAATAGCTTCCCCTTGCGGTATGTCTATATATGATATTTTCTTACCAGTAACTTTTGAAAGAATTTCTGCTGCTTGACTGTACGATAATGCCTCTTGGCCGGTAATACCAAATGCTGTATTCTCATGATTAAACCTATTTTTTTCAATAAGTAGCTTTACAGCTACAGCTGCAATATCTCTAACATCTACAAAACTAACCTTTCCGTCTCCTGCAGGAACATAAAATGCATTTTGGTTTTTAATTGTCTGACCGAAGAAACTTATAAAATTCTGCATAAATGCGCCTGCACGTAAGAAGGTATATGGTATTCCAGATTCCTCTATGATTTTTTCTTCATGTCTATGCCATCTTCCGATTGATCCAACAAACTGGAAAACAGACAACTTCACTATCTGTCTGACACCATTTTTCTTTGCTTCCCTTAT
>NZ_QURE01000059.1 GCF_009898475.1 Nitrososphaera sp. AFS
TTATGACTAGTCAGATGCGTCCGTGGATAAATTGTTTTCTTATATTAGTATAATTGATGCAATCTTTTCTGTCAACTATTCCAGTAAAGCATTCCTTCTTCATCATTATTGAATACGCAGCCACTTCCAAAGCGGCATATTTTTTACACTTTAAACGCCGTTCAATTCATTGATCTGATCTTTGGGCTGTTATATTCTTTAAATGCACAAAGTGCAGGAGCATTATCAAATTCATTATTAAATCAAGTGTCAAGTTATAATTTTATCACTCTAAAATCTACTAGAGGCCTCAGATGCATAACTTCAAATCTGAATACAGAAATACTTAAAATAAAGAGTAGTATTTTTCTATGTAACTAAAGCCGCCATCAAAGAATTGGATGCCCCATGTAAGAGTACTTATAGGTGTATTCATCCAAATTCTGTTAATCTGTCTCCAAATCCTAACCTGAAGTCTCAAGCATTAAGCACACTCAATAATTAGCAAGTCAACAACTTCGAATTGTTAATTCTTTGGGTAACTATTTGTAGTGTCGCCAAATGCGAATAAGTGACGATTCTATAAATGATTATATAATTCTCCTCAGACAGCCAACCGCCTGTAACTCTTACCCTTATATTGTCAAATTGTAAAAATAAGCAAGTACTTTTTCAATAAATTACTGATAACGTGTTTCTGTGAAGCCTCATTGGTAATGGATTATAAATGGCCACAGATTTTGTCTAATTGTTGTCATCATAGCTCATACCTATATGGTGTCTTTCATCTTCAAGGTATTGGGTATTTTCTCCAACAAGTGACACAAATACATCATCTAAGGTTATGGGCGAAACCCTGAAGGCGAGGTTCTTTTTCAGAGCAAAATCTGATATTTCTTTGACTGTAGATTCGAAGGTAAATATCCTCAATGTTCCAGCTCCTGTATCTACAACAGATCCGTACGATCTAAGCATGTCAATATCGACAGTATCTTTTGCAATATCAATCTTGATATTCTGAGGTATAATTTTTCTTAATTCATGCATATCACCTTCTGCTATTACTCGTCCCCTATCTACAATCACTATATTGTCTGAAAGCATCTCAGCCTCATCCATATAGTGCGTAGTTAATAGTATAGACCTGCCTTCATTTTTCCAGTCCCGTATAGCTGACCAGACTTGACGTCGTGAGACTGGGTCTAATCCGATCGTAGGCTCATCAAGAAAAAGTAATTGGGCATCTGTAGCCATAGCCATGGCCACAAGGATCTTTTGTTTCATTCCTCCTGATAAGTTCATTGCTGGGACATTCTTTGCTTCAAGAAGCTCTAGCTTCTGCAAGATTTTTTCTGTTTTCTTTTTAGCATCATGCTTGCATTCACCTCTTATCTGAAGCCAGTTATACACATGATCCCATGGTGTAAGTGCTCTCAAAGGCCGGCCTTCTTGTGGCACTACTGAAATTAGCCTCCTTACTTTAGATGCCTCCTTTAATACGTCATAGCCGAGTATACTCACCATGCCTCTAGTAGGCGCAAGCTGCGTAGCACAAATTCTTACAAAAGTTGTCTTTCCTGCCCCGTTCCTTCCAAGCAGTGTAAATATTTTGCCAGTTTCGACATCGATTGATACATTATTAAGCGCAGCATATCCAGCGCCCTTATACAATTTGGAAACATGAACAGCCTCGACTGCTAACATACATATATTCGATATCTACAAATATATATTAACTCGCATCCAAAGAAAATATGGCTAATAATGGTAATACGGTTTAACACAGATAATAGTCGAAATTGGAACACTCTATTAGTGTATTGGCGCTCGCATTTTGCTATTTCAGTTTTATATAGTTTATTTAATTCCCTAACAACTAACAAAGACTATTCCCTAACAACTAACAAAGACTACGGAGTAGATTTGATTTTTGGACTATACATAGGCGTCAATTAATGAGTTAGTTAAGATATAGTTTGTACTGCTACCTAGAAATGGATATCGAGCTACGTATTCGATATAGGAGATATGTTAAACCTAATAGTAATGCAGAAAGCGCAAAAGTACTCAAAGTCAACATATAATTCCCTCCACTCGGAAAAACTAAGCAGCTATACTCATGGTAAGAACAGCCTAAGGAAAAAAATATCCCATTCCAGCCAGAATGGGTTATTATGGCGAACCATCCTTTACCACTAACCCAACATCTGAAACTAAAAAAGAATGAAGGTATTACAAATAACCAATTTGCGTATGCAAGATTTTGAATATTAACAACAGAGGTGTTTAGAATGTGTAGCATCACCCAAATAATACCCCCAGCCATAACCACATAGTGATTTCCAAAGGCATAATATGGAAGGCCAAAAAACAACGTTTCTTCGGTTGGTCCAGCAGCCAACACTAAAGAGAAGTAGTGAGGCAACGAAGGCGTTTGATAATTTGTGATTGTTGTCTGTACAATTGATGTTCCAATTAACAGTAATAACAACCCAATGCCATGATAAAACATAAGCATCGAGATTAGATACACAACTGATGTTTGCCGGAATTTTGACAACCACGATTTTGGCGTCATGTCAGCCTTAAGGTCATGGAAATTTACTTGCATTGGAAGTAGGACTCAAATTTTTCTCTACATATGGAGTATAAAAGGCAACGTCCTCATAGAAATTTATTAAACAAAACACGAGCTAAATAATGGTCTAACGTATGCAAACAATACGATCGAGCAGGGGTATTTCAAGTATCAGTAACATTATTTGCTTACTTATTGAACACATGCAAGGATTTTGGAGTTGTCTGTTAGAGGTAATTTTGATGAGTAAACAAAAAGTCGACATACTCGCTAACGATGAAGCTAATATTTTGAACCAAACATCTTGTATGCATCTGACCTAGTCAGCACTTGTCACATTTTAATGGAGGCCACTCTGTCTTTAACCGCAACAATTTTGGCCGCAAAAGAAACCTATTATTCAGCTAGGATCGTATAAATAACTGTAGTGGCCCCGAATCTATGCAATCGCAAGTTTCAGGACATACAAAGGGGCTGTGGCTGGTCAGTGTTGGCCAAGATACCAGATCAGCCCAACCTGTTCTAATCACAAGTAAATGCAAAGTAAACGTCTTTTAATTTAGGACATCGTGTTTATGGAGGTGCGGGGACATACTCTACACAGGCTAGTAAGTCAGCAAAATCGGCATGGGCAGATGAGTATACCCAATTAAGCTGGCTGGTCGACTCTACAAGTGCTACTTTAAGAAGTTATAACAAGGGGTGTACTTCTCTACAAATTTAATTACTTATTAGCATCACCTTCTTATTATGCTGAAAGATGATTAAAACAAAACGTGTCTACGACAGGCCTGAGCCGGATGATGGACTACGACTACTAATAATGAGGCGTCCAATTTGGATTAATAAGGCATTCAGAGAGTTTCAACTTAATAAGGAACGATGGAAAAAGGAACTTTCACCAAGTGATGAATTACTAGACGCCTACAAGAATGGTATTGTTGGTTGGTCTGAGTTTGTATCAAGGTTTATCAAAGAGGTAGATAACCCGATTAGTATAGCAAGTATGATGGAGTTAGGAGAGAAAGCTAAGACTACGAATGTTACACTACTCTGCCAAGAACATGAAGGCGAGAGCTGTCATAGGCATATTATAAAAGAACTCATTGATAACACCCTTAGGACTAAAGCAGATTCAGGAGACGAAATGGTACGGCCAGAAGAGATATAGCAATAGGGGGCAAATAATGGTGAGGAGATGGGAAGGGCTTCCGAACATCGAACCAAACGAACAGCCTTCAGCTAGGCCCCTAACGTCGACGCATACCATGCCTCGGCTTCATGCTTCGCAGTCGGATCCTCAAATAGACCCGGTTCTCTTAAAAATCCTAACCGACCTAACTGATGCTATCAGACTTTTGATACTAGCAGAGTTGGCTAGTAGTGATAACGAACGGGAGAATATACGCAAAATTGTTTTGGCTCAACGAGTAAACCAACGTGACAATAAAAAATTAGTGGAGTACGTTATGGTCCTGGACCTGGTTATGCTCACGTTGTTCTACTACTTCCTTTTGGCTTTGGAGCCATTGCGGCAAGGAGGTCCGTGATTTGTACCTTTGCAATCGTGCTTTACTAGAAGTTTTGCATTAACTTGCGGTACGCCTATTCCATCAGTTAGCAACGTCAGAGCTATTACCACTGATACACTTACCATCGCTGCTACCATGATTGCTATTGCCGATATTGTTGTAGTTTCCCTTCTAGCGGTCATAATTAAATAAAATACCACTATAGTAACATTTAAGTATATAATAACATAATACGGCCAATTTCTGTACTTTTCAATTCAAACAAATTAGACAACGTTGATTTAATCCGGTCGTAGACTCAAGAATTCATGCTTTTATAGATTCAGTCAAGGCTTTCCACAAGTATCGCCATCAGTTATCTTTGCAACTGTTTTAACCAATTAACCAACTAATGCTAATGTTTACTGATATTTTCTGCTGCCCCGCAATAATGGGGGTGGCATTAGCAGTACGTGCTTGAATCGCTGCTGTCATTGCTAACGGTTGAGGGGCAGGAGGTTCTTGCTCAAGCTCATTAAGATTAACCGATTTGACTCCTATTATTTTTAAACCTAATGCTGATGCCGCGATATCGGCCTTGCTTCTTGCGTCAATTACTGCTTGTTTTATTAAATTATTTTTTACTTCTCCTGACCTGTTGTCTGATAAAGCAAAATTAATACTATCTATAGTGTTGGCTCCTCCAGAAGATACTGCAGTATCTATCCACTTGGCTGTGCCGTTGACATTTGAGCTTTGGATTTGTATTGAATTTGCCACTGTAAACCCGGTTATTTTATTTTGTCCTTGTGAATAATTATAATTTGGAGATACACTAAATGAAGAAGTACTCGTTTCATTTTTCTTTACACCAGCTGCTAATAGTACTTCTAATACCTTGTTTAACGCAGCCGCATTAGAACTTAATGCCGCCTTTGCTGTCTTGTTGGTTGTCTCTACTCCCACAATAATTGTAACCTTATCTGGTTTTACATCAGCCGTGGCCATTCCTGACGTAGATAAAATGTTACTACCACTACCACTACTATTGCTGCTAGCATTCAGAATTGGAAAGTTCGAATTTGAACTGCTGGTTGCTCCACTATATTGTTGGGCATATGCATAATGGAACGGAAAAATATGGTTATTAGGTAAAAAATGAACGAAAAGTAATAGAAATAATGATAATAACGATATTATATTTACCACTGCTATAATATGAGTAACAGAACCTAGATTGAGAATTTTTACGCTACTCAATACTGATCCCGTCAAGGTCAATAGCCATAGTACTCGGTGTATCTATTATATTCTTCTGTTTTAAGTATTTTCTAACTACTGCGATATTGACACTGGAAATAATACAACTCATGCTGATCAGTTTCCTTACATGACGGTCCTACTAACTTGCTAAAATACCTTCTAAATCATGACCTATTATTCAAATAAATGGCGGTGTTTACTAATCTTAGATACATTCTCTTGGATCATCATTTTAAATGATGGCGCTATCTAAGGTTTTGATATAATTCACACAGTAAAGTATTCTGTTTGAATCATCAGAATGGGATTCTGTAATATGCTTATTTTATATATCCGACTGTTCAATGCACTCTGTTTGGAAAAGGAGGTAAAGGGTAAAGACAAGGGCAAGACAAAGGAGACCAGAATGAGAGTAGAGAGAAAGTTTGTTCTTTTCTTGATTCATACACCTATTGGACTAGAGCTTTTTGACAAGCTAGCAAACACCAGTGCTGGAAGAATCTATGCTAGATTTAATATTTATCTTATGCCAGTTATTACTGCATTAGCACTATTTCTCATAGTTTCATCTTTAATAATTCTAACCTCAAACTCTGAAGCTCGGGTTGGAACTCGAAGTCTTGGTCCTCAAGCTAACTTGCTCATTCCTGGATTGAATCCTTATTTACCGTGGACGTATGGATGGGTGGCCCTTATTGTTACCATCGTAATTCATGAGGCAGGACATGGAATAGTAGCCAGAGTTTATAATATAAAAGTAGAATCAACAGGTATACTCCTCTTTTTAGGAATACCTGTTGGCGCGTTCGTTAATATCTCACCAGAAGAGCTAGCTAAATGTACATTCAAGCAGAAGTGTGCAATTTTGACTGCAGGTCCATTAAACAATATGATAGTTGTGGCAGTATCTTTAGTTGCCCTATATTTTGTAGTCTCTACTCTTACCCCTATTCAAACCACCGGCGCACCTCAGTATGGGGTTGCCATATTAGGAGTAGCAGACCATTCTCTTGCCAATTCGATTGGGTTATCTAAAGGATCGATTATAGAGAATGTAGCTGGACAAAAAATACTCAAGATAAATGATTTGGAAAATCTTCTCAAGTCCAATTTGGGAAATACTGTTGCAATAACTTGGAAAGATGCAAATGGCCACCAGATAACTCGGCTAGCAAATCTACCAAAACAGGTGAATATTAACGAAGGGATCTTGGGCGTATCCATAAGCGCTTTGCCTAATGCAGCAGAAGCCCTGAAAGTATACAAGGATGCCTTCTCTTTCAAGTCTATGAACCACGAGATTTTACTTCTTCCTCCGACACTTGGGGCAGGCGAAGAGGTAATTCCTTTTTCTAATTTGATGGCTCCCAAGTATCATTCAAGTTTGGGACCAGCATTTTATCCAATTGCCAACATGTTCTATTGGTTAATGTTCGTTAACTTTAATGTAGCTATTTTTAATGCTTTACCGATTGGTCCATTAGACGGAGGCCAACTTTACAATTCCTTGTTAGAGACCAAGTTACGTTCAAAACCTGACAAACTAAGAAGTATATCTTCATTGATCACATATGCAATGGTAGCAGTAGTTGCAGTTTCAGTTTTAGTACCCTATCTCGTACGCTGACACTAATGGTATTTTCATTGACATGAAGTAAGTATCAGATACGATTATACATGATAATTATTAGATTTCTAGTCAAACGTACCACTTGTACATAAAACAATGCAACATAGACTCATCAACTGTAGTCGATATCATTCATAAGTATCAGACTTCAATTTTATACTACCAAATTTCCAATACCATCTCATCAGCATAGTAAAATCACCACTGCCATCACTGACAGATCAACAAGTCTGTCCCATTAGTGTGAAATAAGGGGTTAGACTAACTGACCTACGGTATTTTTTATATATCTCGATCAATTTATTTTTAATACCTCATAATCTGATGAGCCATCCCTTTTATCAAGACTAGTTGCATTTGAGTGAGCAAGAGGTCTTTGTAAACAGCAAATAACTATTATTGAAGCCCGATATACGGAAGATCCAGTAAATTAGTCCCGTCTGCCCACCACGACAGACGGAACCCCAGCGATACCCCACCTCGTGCGAGCTTAATCTGATATTTTCCAATATTTTGAAGTATTTACTCTCCTATGGTGAGTGGCCATCTTATGTATCTTTCGCCTAGAATATTGGTTAGTATGGTGTTGAGTCTAGCAAATTGTAGCGGACATTAAAAATATACATCGCTAAAAATGAGAATAGTTAGTATAAGCATGTGGCCAAGAAATAGTCCCCACGAAAAAAATGCATACACGCTAAACCGGTTTACTAAAATACTCTGAGTTTAAGCTAAACTAAAATCGACCATAATGACCTTTTCGACACTAAGCATAAATAATGAAGGCCTATTTAGACCCCTTACCTGATGATAATGCTCAAAGCAGAATGCGCATATATTTGTCTATAGAGCCCATTGTAGATAGTAGGAATATCTGCAGGTTGGCCATGGTTTGTAGGCTGAATTCGAAATAATCTACAACAAGCTACATTTTGATACCACTGATTATGTATTAGCGTTCAAAAAGGTTAGGGTATATGGGAGTGAATTTTTTCTAATATTCTCAACCGTAACAATAGAATGTAGCCAGATATTCGCGTTCCACGTCTGTGAAATCACCAAAAATGCAGAAACCACCATCATCAAAGCCAATAAATGACTTAGCTCAAGATGGTAGCATATGATTTATTATCAATTAAGTAATGTCCTTACTTCAGTGTTTCGAGTACTAGTACTAATTCATTTGGAGTTGTAATCATTGCATCATGGCCTGTCTTTAATTCATGATAATCCCAACCTACTTGCAATTTTGCTTTCTGAGCCATAAAATGAAAATCCTTGTATTCAGTACATGAGATATAGCTTTTTGGTATTTTCTTGGCTTTAGGATTGTTAATTCCTATTGGTTGGTCATGAGTGTGAAATGGCATAGGAGATAGATGTCTATTCATCCATGCTATATCCTCTGTATTAGTAACTCCCCAGACTGTAGGATCATATGGTGGTACAAGCCACTTTTTGCCTTGCTTACCTAATGATCTTTTCATGTATTCTCCTCTAAACCGGGTATTAAATCAAAAGCAGTTTTACCATCTTCAGGTATATATCCATCCAAATATACAAGACGCTTGATCCTGTCAGGTATCCTCTCTGCTACACCGCTAATAACTATACCTCCATAACTATGGCCAACTAGAATCACATTATCAAGATCTTCGTACTCGAATTCTTGTGTGATATCAAGTATATGAGTACTCAAGTCGATGTCCTCTCTGAGGAGATGGCTTCTTTCTCCTAAACCTGTCAGGGTCGGTGTGTACGCCCTATGATTGTGATTTGCGAGAAGTCGAGTCACTTTCTTCCAGCACCATCTCCATGACACGACCCATGAACTAAAACGAAAGTTGTCATTTCCCGAAAACGCCTGTATTAGAGGAAATCTTAGTATTCGTACATAATAAAATAGATAGATTTTCTAAAGCTTTGATAGCTGGTCACTGTTAGCTACTAGAATTTTATTATGATAATATTTCTTATTTGTATGAATATCAAGTCTCTCTATTAATGTCGGTAGAAAAGAAACTAGCAGCCTTTCTCAATGGAAAGAAGACCAAGTAATGTCCTGGGATATTTCTGTTAAACTCCTTCATCAGATCTAGACAAGCTTCATCTCAATCGAAATTAATCCTGTTGATACTACTGGTTCAGGTACAAAGAGAAGCAATAGTTATCAGGTCTGCTTCAAAACTTAATCAATTTAACAGCCAGCAATAGCTTGCTAACAATACTTGTATTATTATATTATAAAATATTTAATCATTAAATAATTTATTATGCCAGACAGACTGTTGTAATGATATGTTTACTTATCGTTGCTGCTTCGATAACAAGTTCAGTGAAATAATTTTTAACAATAAGAACAACTTTGCCT
>NZ_QURE01000060.1:0-1164 GCF_009898475.1 Nitrososphaera sp. AFS
TAGAATATCGATTGACCAAGAAGGGACAGGAATTAGTAGAATCCGTCATCAATCTACTTCAATGGATGAAAAAGTGGTCCAATCAAACCTGAAGAGTTCGTACATCCTTGGACCCTAGAAACCTACCCGAAGTGTTGTCAGTACGAGGTCCATCTAATAATACGCACCTAACCCACAATTGTAGCTTTAGCGAATCTATTTCCAACCTGATCGATTTTAACCTTAACTTTTTGCCCAGCTTTTCCACTTTTCAAACACAATAAAACCCTGAACCCTTGCTACACTGCCACCTTTTCTACCTCATTCTTTCCCTAATTCCACTGGTTTTGGCCCTGGAGACCTTTGAATCTCCTACTGCTGCCGCCATCATACTCTCTATCGTAACTCACAAGGTCGAGAGTTTGGCACCTCTACATCTAATCCTTAATCAATTGTTCATTTACTAATTCCTACCTATGGATCATCAGAATGCTCATATAAGGACCCAACACGTTTCGTACTACCATTCCCATGACGCTTTGCATTGTGACGAGTGAGTAATTACATTATCATGATCACGAATTAATATTCTTCATCTCGTGTTCCAAGTTTCAAACTATTTTGATATTCTCTTGCCAATATCTGGAGCAATAGA
Organism: Nitrososphaera sp. AFS; assembly: GCF_009898475.1. Taxonomy (GTDB): domain Archaea; phylum Thermoproteota; class Nitrososphaeria; order Nitrososphaerales; family Nitrososphaeraceae; genus Nitrosopolaris. The sequence goes on from NZ_QURE01000060.1 coordinate 635, forward strand.
TTGTCAATATCATAATATTATTAGCTTTAGAGGAAATATAGTATTTCCAGTTTTCCAGAATAAATTCTTGGGAAAGTTTGTGATCATAGTATAAAAGAAAACACAAGTAGAGTTCGCACTTCGTGGAACAAAAATACATTATATGAGAAAGAAATTTACTGATTAAGGGTATTGCAATATTTTTTTCTCTAATAACACTTATCTAAACCTACTTTCACTATGCTACAATGAAAACAAAGTGCCTTGCAATAGTTGCAATCATCGCAGCAATAGGCGCAGTAACATCTGCAGGGTTCACGATGATGGCCACAACTGCACACGCGATACCAGTACACCTTGATTTTGATGACCTTGGTCATGGCCAATCTTTCCATGATTCCAATGGTGACTTTCACTCACACGGAAAAGCTTAAAGAAGCAAAACTGAATTAATCTCTTAAACTTCACCTTTTTTTCGCCGCTTATTATTCGAAATGTCCAACACTAATATGCGCGATAAGTGCAGAAAAATCAAACGCAGGAAGCCTTAT
>NZ_QURE01000060.1:1176-8375 GCF_009898475.1 Nitrososphaera sp. AFS
TGAAAAAGCGAATTGAAGACTAATAGTATTGGTCAGATGGGACCAATTATCCTAGTGTAGGCTTTAGAGACGCCAAATTTATTGAATCAAATCCAATCCTGACTTATGGTTCAATATTATTTCAATCGAAGTAAATGTTGAAAAGTATTTTTGTGTGTTACAATCGAATATGATAGGCCGCGAATTCGCAATAATCGCAACAGTTGCTGCAATAACGATTTCGATTCCTGTAACAATTTTTCCCTTGGTCCAAACACAAGGAGAACTAGCAACAAAAGCATACTTATTCTCATGTTCTCCTCTCGAACATTTGCATTCCCGTGGAAATTCCGACGCAAACGGAAATGAAGGATAATGCCTGGGCCAATTCAACTATTAGTCAAATCACCACTAACAGACGCACACGGTAACCAAGACACAATGATGTATTCTAGACATCATGTACAGCGAATAGGCTAGATGACATCATTCATTCCTTTAAGAGGGAAGTTCAGAAAGATGAAGAAATTGGTGACGAAGACTCGTGAACTGAAATTACTTCTTTGGGTCGGAATGTTATCAGTAGATTGGAATTATCTAGAAAGGGCATAACGCTAGTCCTGCAGCAACAATATCCTTAATAACAAGAATATGGATACACAAAGAATAATTTAAATGCAAAAATGTAGTACTTCTTTATTAATGAAAACTGTCAATATAAAACAACAGTTTAGAAATGTAATCTCATTCTTCGCTATAGTAGGGCTATTGTCCATGACAAGCGTTGTAGTATTACCTATAGGAAAAGCGCATGCAATCACGTCATCACCAGTATTACCAAGTAATATTAATACAATATCCAGTTTAGGAATATCAGCTAGTCCTTTTTTTGAGTCAAATGTTAGTATCACCCCACAGATAGAACATACTGGTATTAAGGGGTTTCAAAATGTTACAAATCTTATAGAAAATGGAACTATTAAGGGGGTTGGATACGTTACAAATAGTCAAATATGGACTGATGCTTCTAGATTAATCAAAGGAGCTTTCGATTATGGTGTTGGCCATGGTGTAATAACTACAGCAGATGGACAGAATAAGGCAACTTGGATTGGATATGGTGTTGGAAGATCTAATGTTAATGGGACAATAACATATCACGATGTTATATTTTTTAATACCAACTCCACAGGAAAACTTGCTTTCCTTAAAAACCTTGAAGGATTACATATATCTGAAGTTGACGGTAAGAAGCGAACAACAAAGATATATGAGTGGAAGTAATAATAGCATAATACTGTTTCCTGTTTTGTTGAAGTAGAAAGTGCTTGTCCGATACGCCTTCTCTCTCCTATTGCATATTTTATCCTAAAGTCAAGTGAACCTTTACCAATGGGAGCCTTATCAGCTCCATTCTATGTTTTTCATAGAGCCAGTTCAAGATCTCGAGAAATCCTTATAAACACAATCACATCGTAATCTGCAGCATTAGATAATATGATCCTTGGTTTAATTTCAACTCTGTTGCTAATTTTGTTATCTGGAATAATATTGATGTCTATTCCTTCTAGTCTAAGCACGGTCGTATATGCTCAAGAAAGTACCGTATCACCCAGTCTGATGGGTGTGACCAGGAATATCCCTGGGTTAGCAACTTCTAATTCTAATTCTAATGTAACTCTAAGTGTTATCTCTGATGATCAAGAGCTAAAAGCGAAATTATTGGCAAAGGATTTGGAAGATACAATAAGAGATGGGGTTTCCGCATTAGAATTAGTATCTAATAATACAACTCCCATGACGAATCCACCGGATATAGCGCTTCTTAAAAGTACCATTAAAACACTGCATGGGATACCACAAAATGCAGACGAGCCTAAAAGAAAGTTGGCACAGGATATTCTATCCAAATACAAGATTTTTCAATACGTGGCATATCAGACTCCAAGTGGCAATGTATACTTTGTTGAGCCATATGCCCATCAGGTTAAGCTTCATACACTAAATTTTGCATTCAGGGAACAGTCCAAAGGTGTAATTGCTTCTAAAAAACCCTATATGAGCAACGTTATTGCTAATGTTGTCACAGGGAGGCCAGAGGCTGTAATAGATGTTCCAGTCTATTTACAAAATGGTAATAAATCGTTAATTGGTATTGTGAAAGCAGCATTAAATTTTACTTATTTTGATCAATTTCTTAGATCTCTAAGTTTTATAGATAGTATCCAACGAATCGTACTTGTAGATCATAATGGTACTGCGACAGCTGATTCCTCGTCAAGCAATAATAATTATGTTCCCAAGGACTCCTTTGCGAACCTTCAAAGCTTTAAAAATGCTATAGCAGGTAAATCTGGGTCATTAGTAGAATCAGTTAACGGTACGAAAGTGTTTGTTTCTTATCACCCAGTAAAGGCTGTACAAAGAATTTGGGCATTGCTATTAATGAAGATAATCTAGTCATGTTAAGATAAGGAAAATAAAGAATCGATTACTTGATAAACAAAGGTAAGCCTTCCTTCTGACTCCCAAATTTCAAAATCAGCAGAGGGGTATGAGGATATGACAAAGTCGGCGATAATATGGATTAGAACTGACTTAATCATCTTGAAGCGATTGAGCGTTGATCGATTCTACAAATTGTTTAATACATTGCCCTCTACATTCCAAACTCAATGGAACAATTGTTGTTGGTGTTTTTCGACTATGGTGCACATACAATACCGTTATGCAGTGTGAACACACCAGGCTTAAAATTACAAAGCGGAGATCCGTTGTTTGCAGTGCTTCCAAGTGGAAACCCCCCTCCTGTTGCTGCACGTGGATGGCCATTGGCGATATTCGAATGAGTGTTAGCACAGGATAAACCACTACTATTACATACCTGAATTGCATGGGCAGGGTGGTTGATAGCTAGGCTAATGGCTGCTATTGTAGCCAAAAGTGCTAACATTGCTAACATTGTAATGACATTAAAGATGAGTTTTTTCATATTCTGTAATAAACGCATTACATATAAAAGAAATACTATCCTTGTTTCAGAAGATTAAATCGAATTTAATTGTGTTACTCTTTTTCACAGTACTATTTGTCTATACCGGATCAAATATGACAGGAGCAGCCGGCAATACAACGGGGGGACACATGTAAAACACAAGAGGGTTTTAGTCAACCAACCACAACCTGAAGGACATCTCGCAGCACAAGAATGGTACAAATCTTAAGTTAGGGCAAGCTATTACCAAAGGCCTTGGTTCTATTTTCGGGAGCAAGAAATAGGCTGTAAAAAGTATGTAGATGGCCATAACCAAAACAAAGGGTTAGATGATTGATATCCTTCATGTATCAATCGTCCTCTTCGAAGAGTAAACTTTACCCTTTTTGCCGTTACCGCTGTTACTACATGTAAATAGGTTTAAAAGTTAGTATTCTGAAAATTGGTAGATTCTATGCATGCCCGAACCAGTAGTTTATGATTGGGATAAAGTAATCCACAAAAATGTAAGATGTGAGGATAACCAATCTGTTGGAAATATAGTAGCAGTGAATAATGATCATATTATAGTTACATCCCAGGGTGGAATGAGTAGATATCGTATACCAAAATCATTCGTTGAAAGTTATAATGGTGCTGAAGTAATTCTGAAGTTACCTAGGATCGCACTAGGCGGATTTAAGATATAACTACAAGTGATTAAAAGAGCCAGGAAGCTGGACCGGTTGTGTGTTTAACATAAAAATGGTAAAGATTGCGTATTGTTTATGTTACCAATACTACCTTCCAGGCACATTAAAACACTTGGTTTCTATTGCTACATTACAACCTGTATGGGTTATACCACCATTTACCGCTACACCGCCGTTGTTGGCATTGCTACCTTGTCCAAGTGCTATACCCCCGTTATTTCCATTACCTGTAGAAGTACCATCCTGACCATTAGCAACACCTCCATTTATTGCTACGCCGCCGTTGCCACCGTTAGCACAATTAGACAAATCCAAGTTGCACGTTGCACCATTGCCGCCGTTAGCTGTACCAGATATTGCCGTTCCGCCACTGCCGCCGTTACCATTCTCTGTATTGCCGCCGATACGAACATTGAGGGTACCACCTTTTCCTCCATTAGCGGTACCGGATATCGCAGTTCCGCCACTGCCACCGATACCGTTGATTGAATTACCAAAGTTAGCAGAATTGCCAAAACCACCAGCTCCACCATTGGATGTGCCGCCTGATATTGCCGTTCCGCCACTGCCGCCGTTACCATTCTTTGTATTGTCAGAGTTGTTCACATTGAAAACACCTCCAATTCCCCCGTTAGCTGATCCAGCTACAATTGCGGTACCGCCGCTACCACCATTACCATTGACAGAATTATCAGAGTTACCAATACTGAGTATACCACCAGCTCCACCGTTAGAAGAGCTGGTACTTACAGCAATACCACCATTCCCTCCATTACTATTGCTTGAACTACCAGTATTACTAAATCCAGTACCTCCACTTCCACCGCTAGCAGAACTACTGCTATCAGCAACGCCGTTACTTCCATTCTGTCCTGTTGTAGCTGCACTTGCTTGTTGTATGGACACTCCGGAGACAGAGGGCGCAAGAACTACTAACACAATTCCTAGAAGAATTATTATCAAAGATTTTGATTTATACATTAACTAGAACAAATTTACACATCAAGTATATAGCGATTCCGTAACGGAAATACAAAGTGTTCTTCTAGAAGAAAATATAGAGAATTGTCCCCTGACAACATTCTTTGAAACCGTCGTAGCTACCTACCTTCAACTAGCTTTCACCACTGTGTTCGAGGGAATATCACTTATCCTACTGATTAATCAAACAAAAAAAGTGTTATGGGCAGATTCCCTAGCCACTGGTGTTACCTTCCAGTATCATTCTCACACATGATGCCTATCGCTATGTTACAACCAGGATGATCTTGGCCACCGTCTAATGCAATGCCGTTAGTCATGTCATCTGTATTACTATGAGGTCCTACAGCAATACCCCCTCCATTAGCGTCACCACCAGCTATTGCATCACCACCGTTATGTCCATCTGCACCATCAGCCTCACTACCTGGTCTTAGCGCCAAACCACCGTTTCCGCCATTCCCACTATTAGCGCCATTCTGTCCGTTAGCTTCACCGCCATCTAATGCTACGCCGCCGTTACCGCCATTCGTGCCGCAAAAGCCGTTACTTGCATCACCATTTCCTCCATTTCCCCCATTGGCAGTACCACTTCCCTCAACACGCCCACCATTTCCGCCATTACCACATGGGAGTGCATTGGTCTGTCCAGTGTTGTTGTCCCCGCCATTTCCTCCATTAGCTTGCGCGGTGCCTCCTCCAACAAGATTAATTTCGCCACCATTACCTCCGTTACCATTGTCGTTACCAATATTATGGCTATTACCAGAGCCACCATTACCTCCGTTAGCATCGCAGCCGACCAAGTCGGTGGTGCCACTAGCGTCACAGAATATGGTGCCACCATTACCTCCGTTGCCATTGTTGCCACCGAGATTAAGGCTATTACCAGAGCCACCATTACCTCCGTTATCAAAGCACACCACGCGGAAACCAGATAGACATGTAATCATTCCGCCATTTCCTCCATTACCATTATTTGAATTACCGCTGTTGAATACATTGTTCGAACCACCATTTCCTCCAAGAGCTTCGCAGCCGGTGCTTGGGCTAAGACACCCACTGAAAGAACCACTGCTGCCGCCGTTTCCCCCGTTGCCATTGTTGGAAATATCACGATTGTTACTATTGCCCGAACCACCAGATCCTCCGGAATCTTGACAAGCAAGTTCAAATTGCGGGTTCCCGCTACACCTTAAGCTGCCGCCATTTCCCCCATTACCGTTATTTGAATGATCGGAGTTGAGCTGATTGTTCGAACCACCATCTCCTCCAAGAGCTACGCAAAACTCATCACACTGAGGGATGCTGCCTCCCTTTCCCCCGTTGCCATTGCTGGAGTTGTCAAAATTGTTGCTATTACGCGAACCACCAGATCCTCCATTGGCAAGTGCATTGCAGTCGGAGTTTTCACAACCTGGCTTGCCGCCGTTTCCCCCATTACCGTTATCACCTCCGGAATTATGGCTGTTACCTGAACCACCTGCACCTCCATTGGCAGAGCACGTTGACGAAATCTTACATGTTGGATCTCCACCTCCTCCTCCATTGCCATTATTTGAATCGCCGGAGTTACCCGAATTGAATTCACCACCAGACCCTCCATTAGCGTTGCAGTCGGAGTTTCGACAACCTGGGAAAGGGCTGCCCCCGTTTCCCCCGTTGCCATTGTTGGACTTGTCCTTATTATCCTCGTTTTCCCAACCACCGGGTCCTCCGACAGCTGTGCAGTGTGTAGCGCCAAAATTATCGCACTCTGGACGGCCCCCATCTCCTCCGTTGCCATTGTTGGAATTGTCATGATTACGGATATTATCACGACCACCTGATCCTCCACTAACAATGCACGTGTTGTGAGGTGCACAGTCAACATTACTTCCATCATTTCCGTCCTGATTATGCTTCTCAGCTTCTGCAAATTGCTGTAGAGAAATTCCAGACACCGCCGGTCCCATAAGAGTTAGTGCTACTGTTGCCAGAAGAATTATTACCAAAGTTTTAGAGTTGTAAAACAACTGGAAGAAACTTACTTCCACATGTATTTAGGCATTTTATCAAATATCTCCATTTTTAGCTGAAAATATCTATTTCTTCCCAAATTTTGGAGACCGTAAATTCACTCATCTTGCTATCGTCCTAATTAGTCACAGTGGGTCATGAACAGCATCAGCTGTAGTAACTGTTCTAGCAAAGGTAAACGTCGTAGTCCTGCTTCCCATATTGCCTTCAACCCCTATTCCAACAATATTATTAGGACCAGAAGCAGATGTGGTACCAGCGCCTAAAGGATCAGAAGTAGTGACAGCACTATAACCAACTGTACAGCCACCAGAGCTGCCAGTTAGCCTCGACTGAAGGTTTACGTTGTATGTGCCAAATGAACTATTGCAAGTATACGCGATTGTCGTGTTTGGTGGTGGATGTGATTAGTAACGTTGCAGCAACAAAAACGGCTATTACTTATCAGAAACAGCCGATTCATGTTTGTTATTGTATCGTGAACTTTAAGGCTAATATGTTATAGTATACTGAAACTTTATTGTAGAACTTAA
>NZ_QURE01000006.1:0-53637 GCF_009898475.1 Nitrososphaera sp. AFS
TTAAACTAATGTCGTATCCATAGGTATCAAACCCTCTTTCTTTTACATACTTTGCTACAGGAAGTCCTAATTGTCCTAATCCAACAATCAGAACTTTTTTCAACTGCGCAGAAATACGTGTGTCGTTGATCTCAAGCAAATAAGTCGATATAACAGAGAAAGCTAATTATTAAAGAATTAAGAAACAATGGCAGAGAAATAATTCCCTATTAAAATTTATGTTTAGTGACTATAGAAGTGTAAATATAATACATTCAGATACAACAATATTTTCTCTTTTGATTTCTGCTCATGAATAAAGCTTCCTATAGAATTTATTATTCTATCGCTTATTTCGTTTTGAATTTGCTCAATAGGATTAGGGACACAATGGATCCGTTCATGACAAAGGTCGGCACAATCTTTGCGTCTACGGGTTTATCCGCAAACTTCTTCACTTGGTTAAGTCTAATCACTTTCACACTTGCGGGAATTCTATATGCATGTCGATCACTTGTGGGAGAATATTGGGTATACCTCCCACTCATAGGCAGTTGCCTAATACTATTGGGAGGCTTCCTGGATATAGTCGACGGAAGTGTAGCAAGGATAACCAAACAAGTGTCAAAAAGAGGATCTTTCCTTGATTCAACAGGGGATAGAATTTCCGAAGCCGTTATATTCATCGGAATTGCTAAAGGAGGTTTTGCTGAACCGACTTTATGTATGATAGCTTTGTCACTATCATTTCTCGTAAGTTATACCAGGGCCAAGGCTGAGTCTCTTCAGCTGGGCTTGGCTGGTTTAGGGCTAGGAGAGCGAGCAGAGCGGCTTTTACTTTTGGCTGTTGTAAGCTTAATCCCTGTTCCCAGGGCAATGGAGTGGGCGGTAATATCAGTGTCAATTATTGCTTCTTCCACTGTAATTCACAGAATTATTGTAGCAGCAAAAAAGTTAACGTAGTCTACCGGCGGTCCGCCGATCTAATTCAGACCTTACTTTGACTATACCCCTATGAACAGCACACGAGACACAATAGAACTTTACATCAGTAGAAGGTGCTATGTATGCCCCCTGCGATCGCAGTTCTTTTGCGAGCATGGGTTCAACCAAGGTAATCCGTCCTGTCACTTTTTTTGCCTTGTCTCGTGGTACCATTGCACCACATTGACTACAATGTACTGTACTTGAGCTACCCTTTCCACCCTTTGTCCTTCCCCTGCTAGCTCGTTTTTTTGGCATTGTTTAAAATTTATTTTTCCACCCTTTAAATCTTCTGATAATTTTGAAGTTAACCGACCATAAGATCAGAATAAATTCTCGTCTGCAAGCTAGCCAACAGTTAGAGCAACTCAAATTGGTCGATCCTAAAATCCGGAATAGCTAGCTTTGGCATATGAGCCTAATATCTTTATAAAGGCAGTTTTCTGCCCGATTGCTATTATCGCCTCCTTAACGAGTTCATCCTTAACGTGGCCTTCAAAATCTACATAAAAAAAATACTCCCAAGGCGTTTGCTTTTTAGGCCGCGATTCTATTTTCGACAAATTGATTCTTCGAGCAGCGAATTCTTCAAGTATGCCATACAATGCACCGGGTGCATGTTTGACTGAAAATATGATGGAAGTACCGTCGTGGCCAGTAGGCTCAGTTTGAATCCCAGATATAACTAGAAATCTAGTAAAATTATTCTTGCTGTCCTCAATCCCTTCCTCCAAAATCTCCATGTCATACAACTCTGCTGCTCTCTTGCTAGCAATAGCAGCCACATTCATTTTTCTATGTTGTTTGATCAATTTTACAGCACCGGCTGTGTCGTAAGCTTCATTGGTCAATAATCCTCTTCTCCGTATGTAATTCCTGCATTGGGCGAGTGCTTGGGGGTGAGAATATACAGATTTGATTTCTTCTTTCGTCTCCCCCCTGTTGCCGATTAGACAATGTATGATCCGAAGATAGATCTCCCCAGACACCGTCAGATTTGTATGGAGTAGCAAATCATAGGTTTCGTTAACACTTCCTTCTGTAGAATTCTCTATAGGAACAACTCCACATTTTGCGATCCCCCTTTCCAAACCATCGAACACTTCATGGAGAGTTTTCATTGGTACTAAGCCCGAGTTTTGAAATCGTGTAATCGTTGCTATTTCGCTAAAGGCGCCTGGCTCGCCTTGGAACGCAACTCTATCTAATAACTGACCCGACCTAAATACCTCCTCCTTGATGTATTGACGCAACTGTTTGTTTTCCATAATCATCAGTCAACTTTCTATCTTCGCTTGCACTACACTCGACGCATTTTATACCATTACCGTGAATGCGTACCGTATCTCCGCTGCAATTGGAGCAAAGCGTGTAAAGTACACCAAATTCCTTGTCATCTATTGCTATATGTATAGAAGAGTTTAGCAAGCTAATGACGCGACCTCTTATAATATCACCTACCCGGAATATCGATCTACCTCTCCTATCACGTTCACGCCCTGAAGAGCCTACTCTTACAGATGCAATAGCAGAAAACCCTGACGACGATTTTTTGTCATTTATATAAAGTATCCTCATAGACATCATGCTTCCGAAGAGCATTTCAATGAATCCTATAGTGATGTCGCCAATTTTCGGTATCGCTCGGGCGTTAACTTTGTCAGTCCTAGCTACGTGCTTCTTGAAATCATAAATCCTAGCTCCTATTGCAGTCGATCTGAGAGTGCCATCTAAAACGTAAACATTTTTGCCAGCTTCGAATTCTTCAATTAAAGCAATACTATCCCCAGGCAAGGTTGGAGACCCTGACATTTTCCTAGCATGCATAGACATAATTCAGCCGAATAGCTATAATAGTTTACTTACACAACGTAAAGGCCAATTCTTTGTACCTCTACTCCCAAAGCGATAAAAACTTACTTTGGCCATATGAAATATTCTGCAAATGTACTTCATATGGGATACAGGTCAAATCAGAAAATCGGGATAAACATATGACACATTAAGCTGTTTGCCATGAAAGTGTGCATACTCACAAGCAATCTATGGCTTGTATTAATATCAGCAAACAACCTATTAATAACTTACATGTAAGCTAGATATGAGATTTTCCGAATGGTTTCCTTATTATCAAGCAATTAGACAAGAATTTGGCTTTAGCACTGAACAAGATCAAGTAGCAGCAAACATCTTATCCAAACTGATCAAACGAAAAGCACTCGGCATAAAAGTGCTACAAAGGAAAATAGCTGGGAAGACCACGCTTATCATTGGCGCCGGTGATAGTCTAGATTCAAAGATAAAGTACATAAAGAAAAATCGAACCTATGTAAAAATAGCAGCAAATGGCGCAACTAGGACTCTAATTGAAAATCATATTACGCCAGATATTGTTGTTACCGACTTAGACAGCGATCCTGCAGTTTTGAAGAAGGCTGAGAAGGCGGGTGCAATAATGGTAGTTCACGGTCACTCAGATAACATTCAAGCTCTAAAGACTTTGGTTCCAAAGTTTAGACGGGTTTTGGGCACCACACAAGTAATGCCTGTAGAAAGCGTTTTTAATTTTGGAGGATTTACAGATGGCGATCGGTGTGTGTTCATGGCAGATGAGCTCGGGGCCAAAGAGATCATTCTGGTTGGAATGGAATTTGGTGATCGAATTGGACAGTCTTCAAAAAATATAATAACCGACGTAGAACTAAAGAGAGCAAAACTAAAGACTGGTAAGCGACTTCTTGAAATGCTTGCAAAACGTTCACGGTCCCACTTGTTCGACACTTCAGCTAGGCCGATTAGGGGATTCACACACCTGGACTCTAGCTCTTAACAGACTTGCTCTGATATTCTTTCACCTAGACCCATCTGCACATTGATTATTATAGTAAGGTAGAGGCGAGTGCTTTATAGCACTTACCAAGAAAGAGATAGGAAATAGTCGAACCTGTTTTCAAAGGCAGTGGACGAATGTGATTGAACCAGAAACCACCAGGCTTCAATGACAAGTAGGTTAGGCATAGCAATACTAAATGTGAAAACCTATTATAGCTTATGCATCAATTTGCCTGCAATGTCGAATATTTCTGAAGAGGATGTTAGACGCGCCGCCGATATTCGAGAATGGCTCACAAAGCAGATAGGTGACAAACAAGAAGAAATTGAACGTTTGCGCACTATTTTGTTAATTATAGATATGTTGTTAAAACGAGGTAGTTTTAAAACTGCCGCAAGTCTTGGAACCCTTTCAACGATTCCCTCGAAGAAATTTTCGGAAGCTTCGTCTTCGAATAGAAGTCATGATGAAGTAAACACGATTTCAGAGAGCGACAGTCCGGAATCAGAATTAGGGAAGTCGATCCCCTTACAGAGCCATCAAAACGAACCCAGAGATCAAGGAAGGGGAGAGAGATATTTAGAGACCAAGGAGCTCCGACGCATTAAAGATAATCTTCTACTTTGTACTGCGTCGATCTCTTCTGCTTACGTAGAAATAATCCCTGCGGAAGGAATTATGTTGAGCGTCGAAATCCAGCCCTTTAAGTCATTTTTCCAGAACAGAATATTAGAAGGAATGAGATCGAGAGATTTGGAGAAAGCAAACAAGGGTGAAATCTCGGAAACCGACTGTCTTAGCTATCAAATTGATACAGATGATGAATCTCACATAAGGAGAATCGTAATCAGAAATTATAGAGCAAGAGATCGACTAAACGAGATATTCAATACTTGCACTTGGGTGCTAACGAGAATGGTGGAACGGAAGGGTGGATAACGGTGGAACTGGATAAAATTATTGTGTTCGACTTCGGATCTCAGTATAGTAACCTTATTTGCCGAAGGGTTCGCGAAGCAAACGTCTACTGTGAATTATTACCCTTTGATACTTCTGCGGAGGAGATTGGAAAGATGCGTCCAAGCGGAATTATTTTTTCTGGCGGGCCTTCCAGCGTTTATTTCAAGAATTCACCCAGACCGGATAAGAAAATATTCGAAATGGGAATTCCAATTTTGGGAATATGCTATGGGCACCAGCTTATCGTGGATAGGTTTGGAGGGGTAGTAAGAAAGTCCGATGGTAGAGAGTACGGACATGCTGACCTAATTGTGGACAACAAGACCGATCTCTTCAATGGGTTGGCTGATAGGATAAAGTGTTGGATGAGCCATGGGGATGCTGCTGAAATGCTCCCTCCAGGATTCGAAATATTGGGTCATACTGAAAACTCATTCTCCGCTGCGATAGCAAATCGGCAAAGAAAGGTTTATGGTATCCAATTTCATCCCGAGGTTGTTCACACAGAACACGGAATAGAAATATTAAAGAACTTTGTCCGGACGATAAGCAAGGCAAAACCTTCCTGGAACATGAAAAGTTTCACTGAAGCGGCAATAGATGAGATCAAACAAAAGGTTGGTGAAGAAAAAGTACTGTGTGCTTTGAGTGGAGGCATTGATTCCGCCACTGTTGCCATGCTCTTGGATAAAGCTATAGGTGAGAACCTAAAGTGCGTGTTCGTGGATCATGGACTACTTCGCGAGAATGAGTCAGCTTTGGTGAGCAAATTGTTCAAGCAACACTTGCAAAGTGAAGTAATATACGTGAATGCGGAAAAGCAATTCCTTGAAAAGTTGAAGGGGATTTCTGATCCCGAAATGAAGCGCAGGATTATCGGAGAAGAATTTGCAAGAGTGTTTATGGACGTTGTGAAAGAAAACGGGCCATTCCAGTGGCTTGCTCAAGGGACACTCTATCCAGATGTAATTGAAAGCGGGGTCTCAAAAGGTCCGGCTTCGGCGATAAAAAGCCACCACAATGTGGCCGGCCTTCCAGAGTGGCTTAGTTTAAAAACCATTGAACCGTTGAGGACATTATACAAGGATGAAGTTAGACGCGTCGCAAGGCTTCTGGGCATGCCAAATGAATTCATACAGAGACACCCATTTCCAGGTCCTGGCTTGGCTGTCAGAATAATTGGAGAAGTGACTAGCGAAAAAATACGGATAGCTAAAAGTGCCAGCAAAATTATAGAAGAAGAACTAGTCGCATCAGGTCTCTACCACAATGTTTGGCAGGCCTTTGCTTCGGTTGGCGACGATAGAGCGGTAGGCGTGGTGGGAGATCAGCGGCTCTACGGCCATATAGTTATCATCAGAATCGTCGAGTCGATTGATGCCATGACGGCGGATTGGTGTAGATTGCCATATGATCTACTAAGAAGGTTAAGTGATAGAATTACTAACGAAGTGGAAGATGTCTCATGGGTCACATATGCGGTCTCGAGCAAGCCACCATCGACAATCGAGCCGCAATAGCCTTCAGAATTGATGATTCTTGGTATAAACTGAAGTAAAATTGTAACATTCAAGGTTATGCTAGTACCATCCTAGCTTAACTTTGAATCTTAGATATAAGAATACGAGGTAACGAATTGTGAGGTAAACTTTATTTCCTGTATACTTCCGAATTCGTAGGAGTCTATATTTTAGGAACGACATCCAACTCTATTTGTGAAGTCATTATCTATTAACTTCTTCGTAAACAACGTCTCGGTTTGCGAGGAAATCGAATAAGCGCACTATGTGTCCCCGTTATCGCTTCGAGCCTCTTCAAGAAAAGAGAATTTTTGTGGAAGACGACTGTATTACTAAGTAGCAGGCGAATAACAATAAAACGGATAATTAATACTGAAATACCAAAGTTTACTTTGTGCATTTGTAAAACGCATATACATTTATGGACACTTCAATTTGATATATTGATTCATGATTTCCATTAATCAGCCGTGGATTGGAGAGGAAGAAAAGTTAGAAGTTATGAAAGTGCTTGAAGAAAATGCACTAACGTCAGCATCGAATGATGGAGGAAAACGAGTTCAAATTCTGGAAACCCTCTTGGAGCGCTTTCTCAACATCGACAATGTAATAGTTTTAAACTCTGGAACCGCCGCAATATATGCCGCTTTGCTTTGCCTAGGGATCGGACCAGGCGATGAAGTACTCTTGCCTTCATTCACGTTCGTTGCCACAGCAAATTCGGTGATCGCAACCGGGGCAAAACCTGTTTTTGTAGACATAAATACAAAAGATTACACCATGGACATAAAGGACCTAAAGGAAAAGATCACAAAGAGATCAAAAGCAATCATGCCTGTACATCTTTATGGTCATCCAGCGGATATGGAAGAAATCTTAGAGGTTGCCGCCACGCAATCATTGGAGGTAATTGAAGATGCATGCCAGTCACTTGGCTCGACGTATGATAATCTACAAACTGGAACAATTGGAAAAATTGGTTGCTTTAGCTTTTATGCAAGCAAGGTCTTGACAGCCGGTGAGGGCGGCGCGGTATCGACTAAAGACAAGGAGTTGGCATCTATACTAAAAATGATTAGGAATCACGGTATGCTTGAAGGTAATGACACCAGAAGACTAGGTTTAAACCTGAGACTCCCCGAGTTATGCGCTGCTATAGCCTCGGTGCAAATGAACAGATTACCAGCACTTCTGGGTGGTAGGAGAAAAAATTCAAAAATATTGACGGAGTTGCTTTCTTCGATCCATGGCAAGTTGAATATTCCTTTTGAGAGTGAGAGGAAAAAGTTCAACTGGTACTTGTATACAGTTGCCTTTCAGAGCGAAAGTACTCGCGACAAGATCCAAAATGCACTTATTCATGAGGGAATCGCAGCAACCATATACTATGCTCCGCCAGTTCATAAGACCCCTTATTATAGTAATGTCGGCCTGGTTCATCTTCCCAATACTGATTGGGCAGCATCCCACGTTCTTTCCTTGCCCGTTCATCCTCGCCTTTCAGAAGAAGACATGAACCTTATCGTCAACTGTATCAAAAAGAAAATTTGAAATCACCCTATATTCACTTTATTTCTCGGCATAACGCGAAGACATGCGATTAATAATTTATACT
The DNA here is from genome assembly GCF_009898475.1 of Nitrososphaera sp. AFS. Classification (GTDB taxonomy): domain Archaea; phylum Thermoproteota; class Nitrososphaeria; order Nitrososphaerales; family Nitrososphaeraceae; genus Nitrosopolaris. The sequence continues at coordinate 7,892 of NZ_QURE01000006.1, forward strand.
GGCAAAGGTGGCACTGGAAAAACCGTAAGTGCGTGTTCTACAGCAATTTTGATTGCAGAAAAGGGATCACGTACGTTGCTTCTATCTTCTGACCCTGCTCACACTCTGGCCGATGCTTTGATTAGGCCAGATCTTGGCACGGAACCAAAGGAGGTTATTCCTAATTTGCAAGCAGTTCAAGTTGATCCGCTGGTTGAGATGAACAAACACTATTCGAGTATCCTCTCCTATGCTGCGTCTATGCTTCATACAAAGGGTTTAGACGAAACATTGGCATATGAGCTTGCCATGTTACCAGGGATGACTCAGCTGTTCTCATTGCTAATGATCGAAAATGTCGCCAGAACAAAATCCTTTGATACAATAGTTCTGGATATGGCGGCATCGGGTGAGGCGTTGAGATACCTATTTTTGCCGAAAATTGCTGGGAGCGTTGGACGAAAGCTTAGCAGTTTGGCTGGAGTTTTCAGCGGTTTTTCTAAGATATTCCAACCATTTGCGAAGGCTTCAGGGGTGCCAGAAGGGGTCTTGGAAAATGAGCTCGAGTTGTTGGATAGGCTGGGCAGGCTCAGTAAACTAATGGTAGATCGAGATCAAACTACCATCAGACTAGTCGTCAATCCTGACACTTTTAGCATCGAGAATGCTAAAAGAACATTCATGTCTGCAAGTCTATACGGTATGAGCGTAGATCTTGTGGTAATTAACAAAATCATGCCGGTAGGGAGTCCTGACCCTTACTATTCTCGCTGGGCTGAGTCCCAAAGATTGAAGGTAGAAAATGCAAAGGCCAGCTTTTATCCACTTCCAGTAAGGGAAGTTAAGCTCTATGACAATGAGCTAATAGGCGTGGATATGTTGCGGGAAAACGGCCGCGTGCTCTTCGAAACGAGTCATCCAGCCGAAGTCCTCTTCAAGGGAGATTCATATAGGTTTCACAAAGAAGGATCATCATTTCTAATGAACGTCAAGGTTCCATTCACCAAAAAGGATGACTTTGATGTAGAACGCTATGGAGATCAGATCACCATAAAGGTAAAAAATCAAACTGGTTTTATGATCAATACAATACCTTTGCCTGCTATAACCTTTAACATGAAACTTAGCAAGGCTAAGTTAGTTGGAGACGAGCTTGTCATTATATTTGAGGACACTGCCTATTCAGGAAAAAATACGAAAGCATAGAGCGTAGCAAGTCCTAATCCCAGTTCCAGTTGAGCCCACACATGATTTATATAATATGAGATCACGATTAACAGCAGATATATGCCAATAGACCCAGACTTTCCAAGAAATCACAAAGTACTTGGTAAACATATGCATTCTGACGGTGAGCACTATCACTATGTATGGGGGCCAGGCAAAACAGCTGAGGCCGCCGAGAATGAAGAAGTCAAGGCAGCATTTGCTGCACGAGGAGAAGAGATCGCTCCAGTTGGAGTACACGGAACTATGGTAGCTGTTGATTGGGATTCCTGTGTGGCAGATGGTGCTTGTATTGAGGCCTGTCCTGTCCAGGTTTTTCAGTGGTATAGGACTGAGCAGGATTTGCCGGCTTCAAAAATGGTGAATGAAACTAGTAGTGGCACTGGTAGTACCGTAAAAGAGGAGAGAAAAGATTATACAGACAAGGCTGACCCAGTACGGGAACACGATTGTATTTGGTGTATGGCCTGTGTTTCTGTCTGCCCGCCTCAAGCAATTAAGGTCGATCAATCCAACCTTGAGTTCCATGAAAAAGCCTCAGGTACTTTCAATGAATCACTCTCGAAAGGAAGTGCACCTCCACCACACGCCCATTAAAACCACATTTTTTTGAAGCCGTCACCTTTCGATGAGCATGGTAGACCTTGTGGCTAACATGCACACTCGAAGGAGACGAAAAAAGATCTTTTTTTCTAAACAAGAATTATTGCGATCTCGTAAAATCTCCGAATGAATCGACTTAGGGTGAGTCTAGTTTTTATGGGCTAACAAATACCAAATTACAATATGCAAATATTTTTCGTCTTGATAAATGACAAGTGTTTAAGTTTATTGGATTATCAATTTCACAGAACACGAACCATTGTGTTGATCAAAGGTTGTTATAAAATTCAAGAGCTTGAAATGGATGAAGCGAAATAGTTCACATATGCAAATGATACTTCCTGAGGATATCCATTGGAGGCTAGCTAAATTCATGCAAGGAAGGAAGGTTTTTCCATTCATTGAGAATAATGAACTGGTATGTATTTTCTATTTATACCTAATATCTGAGAACCATGACGAACTTGAAAGGAAAAAAGCTGTGGACGTTGCCACTCAGACTGTTAAAAGAATCAGTTTCGAGATAAATAAAAACACGAAGGGTAATAGCTATATGGACTCTGATATGGTTCGCGAGCTGTATTTAAAAAGACAGCTTCAAATCGCAGTAGACCAAGTAGAGAACATTAATTTTCGCTATGACCAAATACTGAATGATCCTATTATTCTCTCCTATTGCTTTTCTCAACATGTCTCATACTACAAACAAGATTATTTTTTTCAGATTTATGGCCCGCTTAACGAAGGAGAATACCTTAACGAGATGAGATCAACTTTGCAGGGAGCTATGATAATGCTAGGTTTTAACCGGAAAGATGAAACCATGCTGCCATTCAAACATCCCTTAATCCCATTGTATATCTGGCTTAAAGATCATCAGATTAGAGTTGGACTCTAAGCCACTGTGACACTTGCAAATTGGCCCTCGATTTTCAAACACGCAGATCATTGCGTGTAAATCATGACAACTCAAGCTAGATCAGTAATAGATCCAAGGATTTACCTGAAGGATAGATGGAGCAAGTCTTAGTAGAACCCAGTGATTTAATGGTCCGGCCCTGGAGGCGGGAATATGACATATGTTGAGTTTCCCTTCTGTGTTATACTTTCCTCCATAGAGCTGAATCTCTGGGATAGCAATTTGGATTTCTATAATCAACATTTTTATGAATGCTAAGTAAGATGAATATGGTTTGGGCAGGGAAATCTCCGTAATTGCAGGGCCTTCGTCTGTCGATTTGGCAACCAAAGTCGCCAGTTGTCTAGATGCAGATTTACTTTCTGTTGATTTTCGAATATTTAAAGATGGCGAGACAAAAATCAATATGAGTAAGCCATTCGGGAAAAATTGCGTATTAATACAATCGACTTATCCACCAACCGATAGGCATCTATTGCAGGCCCTTATGATGTTAAAGAAGTGTTCTGATAGTTCGGCAGATATCGTAGCGGTTGTGCCGTATATGGCGTACTCTCGCCAAGATCGGCAATTTTTGGAGGGAGAAGTGGTTAGTATGGCAATTGTCGCAAGATTGTTCGAGTGTGTTGGGACTAGACGATTAATCACGGTAGATATTCATAGTCCAGCTTCATTGTCCTATTTTTCGATTGACGCTCGCAATTTGAGTGCTACTGGCCTTTTGGCCAAATACGCAATCACTAATTTGAAAACAAGCCGTCCTGTAGTTGTATCGCCAGATAAAGGTGGTGCTAAGAGAGCAATGGAATTTGCTAGAATTCTAAAGGCAGACATGTTCACCTTGTCGAAAAGGAGAGATATGCAAACGACGGAGGTATTTGTGGAAAAGCAGAAGCTAAATTTCGACATTGCTGGCCGAGATGTAATTATCATAGATGATATGATAAGTACTGGTGAAAGCATTGTAAAGGCTTCTGAGTTTCTGATCGAGGCTAATCCGAACAATATTTACGCGATGTGTACTCATGCAGTTATGATCGAGGATGCTCCTAAAAAAATCGAAGCAGCTGGAGTTAAGGAGATCATCTCTACCAACTCAATTCCAAGTGCTACTGCCAAAGTAGACCTCTCATCAGTGATTTCTAGAGAGGTCGCAAGTATAATTGAACAAGCAGCCATTTGATGAAGGAAATCTTGAGTTCTCGCCACTCAGAACGGATGAAATATAGTTGTAGAAGTCAACTTAAGGCTTGGCTTTTGCGGGAAAGAATATGGTTAACATGAAGCTGATCTTCCTAGGGACATCAGCGTCCACCCCTACGGCAGAACGAGGACTTTCGTCGATGGTGATTCAGAGGGATGGCGAGTTGCTATTGTTTGATGCGGGCGAGGGAATGCAGAGAAACTTCATCAGATCTAGGCTGGGGATGAATAAGAGGATGAAAATATTTGTGACTCACATGCACGGCGATCACTGCATCGGTCTACTTGGGCTTCTACAAACATTGTCATTACATGGAAGGTTGATTCCCCTTGATGTATACGGACATGGTAAGTTGGATGAGTTTCTCAAAGAAAATATGCGAATAGTGAATTTCGGTTTGGGTTTTGATGTTAATATGCATACAATTAGGAGTGAGGGGGTAGTTGTTAGAGAAAAGGATTACGAAGTTACTTGCTGCGAAGCAGATCACCTGATCCCTTCATTTTCATACTGTCTTGTTGAGTTTGACAGGCCGGGGATTTTTGATGTTGGTGCAGCTAGGCGATTTCACATCCCCGAAGGCAGATTATACGGCATTTTACAAAATGGCGAGGATATTGTATACAATGGTGAGCTGATTAGATCATGCCAAGTAATAGGACAGCCAAGGGCCGGGAGAAAAATAGGTATCTCAGGGGACACAAGACCAACAAGAAAATTGAGGGACTTTTTTAGAGAATGTGATCTTCTGGTTTATGAATCTACTTACGGTCAAGACAGGTATAACAAGGCACTTGAAAACTTTCATTCTACTGCGTTAGAAGCGGCATCATTAGCTAGAGACTCGGGGGTTAGAAAGCTAGTTCTTACGCACTTTAGTACAAGGTACAAAGAAACATCTGTGCTCCTAAATGAGGCAAGGTCAGTTTTCAGGAACACTGAAGCCGCAGAGGACCTTAAAATAGTAGAAATCCCATATAAAGAATCTGTATCGTAATATGGCAGTGGAGTATCACGTAAATGTGTAAATTATGACTGGGTAACTCCGTCCAAACGTTGGGACATGGTTTTCCCATTTCTTATTTATTGGCCTCAGAAGGCAATTTTTCAATGATGCTTAAGATAATTGTACTAGTATTTAGGAGCACAATTCTGTGAAAAGTTGGATTGAATAGGACAACGTCGATTGCAACGGCCCTGCCATGTTCATTGACGAACTCAGACGATGACAAGTACGTGTTATACATGCATAGGTATCCTGGTTTTGACAATTGTTTGATAGGTATCATCGATGCTGGCTTGAGACTTGTAGTTTCCCCAACTAATATAAGAGCGAGGCTGCGAAAGTTGCTATCGCATGGTAGCTTTGCAGTTAGGTATCCTTTTGCTATTGTGTGCGGGGCCGAGTCATAAATAGTTATGAAATCTCTCGGAGGTAGGGTTTGATGTGACAATAAAACTGTTGCAGAATTCCTGAACGAGGGAAATACTGAAGAATTTTCATTGAATGTCATGTTGTCATTGGTTATGTTATGGTTTTGACCTTTTGCAGCTGATAAAAAAACGCTGGGATCTAAAATTTCGTTCATGACAGTCTCAACCGATTTGTTGTTTTTTGCAAAGTGATTTGAAAATACTGCCGTCATTTCTGGTTGTAGTGCCTTCGAGAAGGCGACATTCGTTTGTATAGCACCTAAAAGTATCGATAGTATAATAAAGCATGTACATGCGAAATATATCGAGTAGGATTCAGGATGATCCCCGATCATTTATGTTACCCAATATTGTCGGGTAGAAAAGAATAATTGTTATTTTTTATTGATATGTTTCTTAGCTTCGCTATTCAGGTAATGCATATCAAAATGTACTATGCCTAAATTATTAACCGAATCTCGCTTTCTCTCTGAACCCTGAACTATTTGTACTTTGACTGAGTCAATACTCAATAGTTGTCCCCATAAAATAAGGTCTGTTGCAGTAGCTTGGTTCGCGAATAATATAGAACAGTAGATACTTTTTTTGATGATAACTAATGGAACCAAATGAGAAAAATACTTTATGCATAAAAACTCAACTAATAAGATCAACGAATTGTTTAATAATTTCCAATTCCTTGACTCCTAAACGGCTAGAGGAGTCAATGATCTCCTTCTCGATCCCAATTTCCGACGCAACAACTGAACGTAACTTTTTGATATCGATGGGTATCACGCCATTAACTAAGCCTGCGCTATAAGCACGTACATATAGATTAACAATCTTCCCCATGAAGGAGGGAATGAATCGAACAAGCAGTAGCATTGCTTGACGAACAGCTTCATCGTCAGGGTTACAAATCGAAACACATTTGATAAGCGATTCCAAGATTTGCATCCGGAATCGACCTAGTTCGTCCAAAGCAGAAGCAACAATAAGGCCTGATTCACTCAACTCGTAAAATGGTACTCCTTCCATCTGTAAGGCTTTAGGGCCACGGCGCAATGGTAGTCTCCCTCCCTCCTTGACGACGCCAGAAGGAATCAAAACTTCATCTAAATCTCTAAAAATACCGGAGTACATATTTTGCCATAAAATACCCTGTTTTTTTGCAATTATCTGGGCAATTGAAGTTCTGGTTCGCAGCTCCGGACTTTGTTCTGTCGCGAGGTGGACAATAATTTCCCGTTGTCTCCTTGCTTCGCCAGTAAATTTATTGTCTTGACTTTTGAATGTGTCGAATATCCCTATACCTTGTTTTGATCTCAAACTTCTTACTTTATAAGGCTCAGTTATGTTAATATTTTTGTCTATCAGCTTTGTGAAAATTTTATGGACATCATCATATTTGGGATATAATAAGTATGGATTATTGAAGTTGTTTAATGGAATCCTTCATGAGGAATAAATGTGCTCTTCTCAAAAGTTTCAGTTGGATTGTTAGACCGCCAAGTTGAATAAATCCCAGATGCTAATTTCATATAGAGTATTGATTCTTCCAAAACTCTTGAGCGAGCTAAACAAAGAGTCCTTCAATCCACGCTACTTTATTCCTATTGGTAGGGTAGGAAACGGTATGATTTTTCGTTTCCCAGCTCTAGCTATGCGAGTGCGAGACGAGGAGGGTTTTGAAGGAACCAATTCACTTATCTTCTATTGGCTCTTCGAACCTCACTACCGCAATAAACAAGCTACAGCCAAACTGAAGGGAAATTCTATAGTATAATAAATTGCCTTCTAGACGAGCTCTAATAGAGGAAGGCTTATAACGCCATATGAGACAAGTATTTCAAAGAAAATTTGGAAATAAGGGAAGGTTTAACTTTTGATGATGTATTACTTGTTCCAAGACGTTCAGCGGTAATTTCAAGATCCCAAACTGATCTTAGAACCAGGCTATCCTCTAACATTTCACTAAATATTCCCTTGATAAGCGCAAACATGGATACCGTCACAGAGGCAAGCATGGCTATTGCTATTGCAAGGGAGGGGGGCATTGGGATCGTTCACAGATTTATGACAATTGATGATCAGGTGGATGAAATTCTGAAGGTAAAGCGCTCTGAATCAGTCATTATTGAACAACCATATACTATCAAAACAAATGCTACAATGAAGACTGCAAAAAAAATTATGGTGTATCGGGACTTCTTGTCGAACAAAGCGGCGGATTTTTAGCAGGGATTATCACGCAGCGGGATATTAGTTTAGAAAAAAACACAAGTTGTAAAGTTGAGGATTTAATGACTAAGAACGTAGTCACTTCGAAAGAAGGGACAACTATTGAACAGGCAAAGGAAATCTTGCACAATCATCGAATCGAAAAGCTGCCGCTGGTAGATAGCAATAAAAAAATTGTTGGGCTCATAACAAGTAAGGATATCCTTAAAATGGAACAATATCCACATGCTTCGAAAGACAAAAAGGGGAGATTGCTTGTAGGGGCAGCCGTCGGAGTTAAGGGTGATTATCTTGAACGTACTGAAGCTCTCCTAGAGGCGGGATCAGATGCAATAGTAGTTGATATTGCGCATGGTCACAGTGACAACGCAATTAACACAGTACAAATGATCAAGAAAGCATTCCCAAACTGTGAATTGATTGCTGGCAACGTTGCAACAGCGGGAGGAACAGAGGACCTGATTAAAGCCGGTGTGGACGCGGTCAAAGTTGGTGTTGGCTCAGGGTCAATCTGCATAACTCGTGTAATCACTGGCTCTGGTGTACCTCAGCTTACTGCAGTTATGGATAGCGTCAAAATAGCAAGTCATTACAATATACCGGTGATCTCAGATGGAGGTATAAGGACATCCGGCGACTCTACCAAAGCGCTTGCAGCTGGAGCATCTACCGTGATGGTAGGTGGCCTTTTTGGCGGTAGCGATGAGAGTCCGGGCCGAACTCTGGTAAAAAATGGTAAAAAGTATAAAATGTATCGAGGTATGGCTTCGTTTTATGCCTCACTCGGAAGAAAGTACAAAGAAGGCGTTCCTTTGGACTCGGACGATTTAAACGATTATGTTGCTGAGGGTGTTGAAGCAATGGTCCCATACAAAGGAAGCGTTGTTGAGATCATTAGGCAGATGGTCGGAGGCATAAGGTCAGGCTTAAGTTACTGCGGTGCTCATACAATCAGACAGATGCAGAACAATGCCGAATTCATAAAAATGACACCAGCCGGCAATTCAGAAAGTCATCCTCATGATGTAGACGTACTTTGACAGATTTAATTTGATTTGCCTTAAGGTTAGAGGCTAGAAACTACTGCAAGTATTCTACTCGATGTCATTTAGAATGTATGCTTCTTGAAGGTGAATAATAGAAGAAGACCATGATTACGATTGTTTTGGGATAAGAATTAGGATGAGATGCCTTGTCAACCAAATAACATAACCCCTATGAAACTGATTCAACACTCGGGTGGCTAAACATTGAAAATAGTCTAGGGATTAGCCTTACCGAAACCATGGGGCTAATTTTTCAGAAGTGTTGACGCTCCTTTTTTAGAAAGACTCAAGGCTAATAGTTTATTCTCAAAGGTATAATTTATATCCTCATAACACAAATTTGTGTCCAATGCTTGCTGAAATTCTGGATCTGGAAGATAGGGAGGTAGAAATAAAGCTGCAAGACGAGGACATATCGGTGATGTATATAATTCAGCACGAATTATTAAAGGAGAAGAATGTTGAATTTGCGGGTGTCATTCTAAAGCATCCACTTGTCGAGGACTTCTTAATTAGAGTAATAACAAAGAAAAAAGATCCAATAGCCGCATTCCAATACGCGTGCGGTACAGCATCAGAGATTATACAAAATCTTAATACTGTTCTAAGCGAAGTGTTGATTGAGTAATAGAGCGAGGTTAGATTCGGTGAAGTTTTGTCCTAAGTGTGAGAGACGTATGAAGCCAAAGATTGAAGAAGGCATATTGTCTTGTCCGAAATGCGGCCTGATTATAAAGAGAGACGAGGAGTACATAGAAGATAGAGTGGTATCAACTCGCGGGCAGGATCAATCTTCACAAAGTGCCCTCAAGATCATGGAAGGGGATAAATCGCTGGATACTATGCCAACAACGTCTATTGACTGCCCAAAATGCAAGAATGACTCGGCATACTGGTGGCTTCTGCAGACTAGATCTGCTGATGAACCCACAACCCAGTTTTATCGTTGCACTAAATGCACCCACACGTGGAGAAATTACGCATGAATACATTGCGATCGTCGAATTTTCTCGGGATATTCGTCGGTTAAAGTGGCATGCCTCTGATCACGTCTATTTCAGCAATCTTTAAAGTAAGTGGATAACTGCCTCAAGATAGAATTGAATTGGTTTTCGTAGCAAAAACAAGGTCTCCGGACGAATGGAAGGTTATATTATCTACGATCTCGACACTTGTTGACGAGGCAACTTTCGAGGCTACTGTTGAGGGAATTTCATTCAGGGGAATGGATCCCTCACATGTGGCACTTATTGATATTCAATGGCCAAATTCGACCTTTGAAAGGTATGAATGCGATGATTCAGTAAAGTTTGGTGTAAGAATTGACGAATTGTCGAAGTTGATCAAAAGAGCTAGCAAGAAAGATTCGATCGAGGTTAGTATGCTAGAGGATGGTTTGTTGACAATCAAAACACAGAATGATTATCTAAGGGAGTACAAGATAAGGCTCATTGAGAGTTCCGCAAGTTCGACGCCTTTGCCAAAGCTGAATTTTAGCTCAAAGGTTGTGTTATCAGCAAGTGAATTTGACAAAGTCTTGTCCGATGTCCAAGTCGTCTCTGAATATATCTCAATTGAGACTGAAGCCAAACTAGTAGAATTTCGTGGAAAAGGTGATTCCGGTGAAGCAACTATCAGCTTAAATTCAGAGAGCGTAGGGTTGGAAGAGATTGAGGTTAAGGAAAAAAGTCGAGCAACATATAGTCTCGATTATCTGACGAGGATAACCAAGGCAGTAAGTTCATCAGGAGGAACTATTGCAGCTGAGTATTCTAGTAAGATGCCACTGAGGCTGGAATGCAGGATAGCGAATATCGGTAGAATTCATTTTTACCTCGCTCCTAGAGTGCAAGACTAGTTCTCATAACAGACATCTGCACCAATGATAGAAATAGATTAGTAGCACTGATATTATTTACGATTCAGATGGGCTGTGATGCCATTCTGTTAATGAATACAACGAAATCGAAAAGCGATTTCATTATCTGATTATTTCAACTCTTCACAAAGTCACAAAAAAATATTTGCATTAGAGAAGCCCCGTGTAGAGAACCATACATATGAACCAATTACTCTTCAGCCAAGTCAGTAAATCTAATGAATATGATGGCGGGACCCAGGTTACTGGTCCCCCTCTATTGCATTTAGGCGAGTCGATTGCTACAATTAGCATCAATAGTGATGTGCTCCCTCGTCGCTGTTATGATGACCAGCAAGAATTTCGCGTTAGCGATTCGTCCTTATAATTTGGGGCATCTAAGATGTTAAAAATAGGTAAAGGGCTGATATTTAGAAGCCTTACTATCTATGGGCTAAACCCACCAACTCTCCTGCATTCTTCAGCTGTTTTTTTTCCAGGTACAGCTTGAGTCCTGTAATAATACTTCTAAATACACCTAAACCTTCGTAAGCGATTGCACTCCCTATCTGCACAGCAGATGCACCAGCAAGCATAAACTCCACGGCATCTTCCCATGAGAATACTCCTCCACATCCTATTACAGGTACGTCAACTTTCTCATAGATCTCATAAACGCACCTGATTGCTATAGACTTAATCGACTTACCGGATAATCCACCAATCTTATTGCTTAGAATCGGGTGTCCACTTTCGATATCTATTGCCATGGCTCGAATTGAATTGATAGCTGTAATAGCATCAGCGCCTGATTCAGTAGCGACTCTAGAAATTTCAAGCAAGTCTACATTTCCGGTTCCGACTTTAACAATTACCGGCTTTGTAGTAGCAGATTTCACGGTTTTTACGAGTTTTGCTACCATCTCCGGATCGTCTCCAACTTCTAATCCTAATTTGGCCACGTGGGGACAGGATAGGTTAATTTCGTAGCCTAAAACCTTTGAGTTGCCAAAACTACTTATTAACCTTGAGAAGTCATATTCGGAAGATCCGATCAAGCTTATTATCAAAGGAGTACGAATATTGGCTGATGCTTCAGTTGAGAATGCCCCTGCTCCAGGGTTAGCTAGACCTACGGCATTTATATAACTCCCATCTTTTAAGCAAACAACTGTTGGATTTCTATAACCCAATATAGGTTCGTAACTAATCGATTTGCTCACAATCGCTCCGGCATTTACTCTGTCAATTCTTTTGAATATATCCCCAGAAAGGCCCAAAAATCCAGAAGCAAGCATCGTGGGATTTCGCATTTCTATTCCGCCTACATTTGTCGCAAGTATGTTAGAATTTGTGTCTCTGTCTTCCATCTTACAATCATCCCAAGTCGACTTGCAGGCACTGTGGCTCAGCCGGATTATTGGACAGAAGTGATGCCTTCAAGAACTGACTATAAAATACTACAAAAGGGTTTAGGATTAATATTATTTCATGTTCCTTCGCCAGACTGGTCAAGGTACTGCTCAAGTCCTCACTTCAAATCTATATTTATTTTAATACTCTTACGTACTGAGGTTAAATTGAAGTAGTAGTATACATGCGAACAAAATTTCGCTAGTGCGACGGAATATAAAGTCTTAATCATGAACCGCCCCAAGACATTTTCTGATCTTCTTCGGAATAAGAGTCAGACATGCAAGTGAAGCTCAGTCAAATTGCTGGTAGAGAATCAATAAATAGCTAAGTTTGTTGTCTCCTTAAATTATATGTCGCGCCAATATCACACGTCGATAATAACTGGGATGAGATGATGAATGTATACAAGCCAGATAGATAATGACTTTGCTCAAAGCGTTAAAAAAGGGTTAGGAAGCAGCCGCCAAAAACGCATAGAGTCAAAATATTTTTACGATGCTGTGGGATCGACGCTTTTCGAGGAAATTTGTCGTCAGCCGGAATACTACCCATGGCGGGTCGAGACCTCGTTGCTTAGGCACCATTCCAAAGAGATAGTTGGAATGTTCGACGAGAATTTTGCGTTAATCGAGCTTGGCAGTGGTAGTTCAATTAAGACAAGGATACTGCTGCACGATCTTATATTGAGACAACCGTATGTGTATTACTTTCCGATAGATGTTTCAAAAGAGATGCTCTGTACGGCAACAAGGGGACTAGGTTCAGAATTTCCTAATCTTAGGGCTTCTGGCATTTCATCTGAGTATGTCGAAGGAATTAATAGAGCAAACAAGCTGATTTTTTCCAACCCCCAAATACCTCGTAGGAAATTGATAATTTTCTTAGGATCAAGTATAGGGAATTTTGAGCCAAAAGACTCAATTTCTTTTCTACAACAATTAAGATCTACAATGGATAAAAAAGACGGGCTCGTGGTTGGGATTGATCTTCAGAAGGACAAATCTGTTCTGGAAGCGGCTTATAACGATAGCATGGGATTCACAGCTAGATTTAACCTAAATCTTTTGACTCGAGTAAATCGGGAATTGGATGGAAATTTTGATCAACATCACTTCGTCCACCATGCCTTTTACAATTCTAGATTCAAGAGAATAGAAATGCATCTGTTGTCTACCAAAGAACAGGAAGTATATGTAGGTAGGTTATGCGAAACTTTTGGCTTCCAGGCAGGGGAGACGATCCACACGGAAAATTCATATAAATATTCATTGGAAGACATAAGGAGCATGGCTGAGAAAAGCCAATTTACTCTCAGAGCTGCTTTTATTGACGAAAAAAACTGGTTTAGCCTGGCTGTCTTTTCCCCTGGTTGATATATTCGGTTGTTTGGCAGATGTTATTTTAGATGTCATCGAATTATAACTTTAGCGGGATGAAACTGTAGATACATACATACAATACAATACAATTCAATACAATTTCAATAAGATTCTAAAATCCGTCAAGTGAAATTAGACCGAAGAGCTTCGGTTAGCCCATAACACAATTGTAAAGGTACTTATGGCTGATCCAGCTACGCCCGTAACTAATGCTCCAATTACAGCCTGGTTTAAGAAGCTCGGCACGTTAAGAGCAAACCAATGACTAATATTAGGTAAAGAGAGATACCCAATAAACCCTATCCCAAATCCCAATAGCCAAAAGGCAAAGATGGCAATTTTTCTAGACATTTGCTTGTTCACTACACAAATACAAGACACTACAGCCTAGGTTTTGAACACCGTTTATCAGATTTTGCATATTCTAAATGTTTCAATCCCGTAATAAGCATAGTTGTCAGCTTTTGTAATATATGCGACAAAAAAATCCTCGATGACAAATCCAATTTCTATTTATTTTCCCTCGGCAGGAGAGAAAGGACTAAAAAAACTTCTAATTATGGTTAAATGTTGTGACCATGTGAGATATATAGAATAATCTACACCTACTCCCAAATGGGTGTTGTGATCCATGGCCATATTTTTACAACAATTACCGTATACCATAGCCGTTGTATAGTGATTGATACTTCAGTGTATAGATGCTCAGGTTATATTGCTCATTTGGATGGAATTCACAGCAAGATTGTTAACAATTTGTGTGCAATAGATAGATCGACTCAAAGGTCGGGGATAAATGATATACAAGAGGAGTTAACTTCAGGATGAATTCAGCTGAATACTATACGCGTTGCCCCGAATGCGAGTCGGCTCTTATCCATGATTTCGCGATTGGGGAATATATATGCCAGAAATGTGGCTACGTTGTTATAGATCAGATTGACGATTATGGGCCGGAAACTAATTCATCTGACCTTGATGAGCGAATAAAGAAAACACGTGCAAGTGGATGTACTAGCCTGTCATTACATGATTATGGGATAAGAACTGAAATCGGTTTGGGCTCTAAAGACTATAGTGGCAGATCAATAGATTGTCAAATGGTGGAGCAGCTGAACAATATGAGAAGGTGGCATTCGAGAATTAGAGTAGCTACCCCTAAACAGAGGAGGTTATCAAACGTCTTATCCAAAATTAATGAAGTATGTTCAGCATTATGTTTCCCAAAAATTCTGGTTGAAACCTCTGCGATGATCTTTCGAAATTTTGAAAACAGGAGCGGAGCTAAAGGAAAATCTATAAATTCCATGGCAGCGGCGACGATATACTTGGCCTGCAAAAGATGTTCTATAGTCAGGTCTTTGGAAGAAGTCGTTTTGGCGACTGGCGCCTCAAGAGAGGACCGGTCTAGCTTAAAATTGGCATCGAAGTATTATAGAATGATGGCTATGGAAATGGGAGTATTTACAGACCCCATACAGAGCGCTGGATGTGCCCCTAGCCACCTACCAAGCGTAGCTGTGGCCGTAGGCTCACAACCTGTTATCATTTCATCTTCTTCAATCGCATCTTCATGCAGCATTCCGATACCTGTGACCTTGGCGATAGATCATTATATTGCCAAACTCGCAAATATGTCGAGGATTGATTCAAAAGTGGAAAGATTGGCAATTGAAATTGCCCATAAGTCAAACAGTCACCTATTAGCCGATGGTAAATCTCCTAACGGCATAGCAGCAGCCTACATTTATCTTGCTGCGATTTTGCTTGGAGTCAACCTTTTGCAAATTGACCTTTCAAGCCTAGCCGGGGTAACTGAAGTTACTATCCGTAATAGATGCAAAGATATATTGACTAATTTCAGGGTTATTATAACTGTAAGACCCATGGTCAAAGTGACTTGATTCTGAAAGCCAGCTGTAAATTTGGGTATTTTGGTTAAACTTCTGTTGCACTGCCTATCAATGATTAGAATAAGGCGGCTATGATTCCGTCGGACAGGTCAATTCAGTGCTGTAGACAAATAACTGAGCGCTTATGGTTCTTTTCACTAATTCTTCTGCATTCAGGAGGATTCACATGTAGATTTTATTGATGTAATGCTGAAGAGTATTCAGGTATCAAAATCTTTATACCAAGGACTTTTAGTACGAAACCAAAAGATGTCAGCAACTGCATGTCTATCTCATAAAGAGGACGTGGACGGCGTAGTATCGGCCGTGTTGATTAAGGCTGCATTCGAAGCCGATACAGTTGTCCTGACAGATTATCAGAACATTATCTCAAAATTGGATGGATTCTCATCGCCTGATTTATTGCCTAAGTTTAACCGGATTTTCGTGAGCGACCTAGGGTTAAGCAAGAAAAATGAGGGCGAATTTGTTGAGATACTGGGAAAATTAGTATCTGCTAACACTAAAGTAGTGTACATTGATCATCACGATTTGAGCGCAGATGTGGCTTCTCTTTTAAAGAAAATGGGTGTCTTGCTTATTCATTCAGTCGATGAATGTAGCAGCGTGCAGATTTACCAAAAATTCAAAAAGAGGCTTTTGCCACATGCTGCTTTCTTTGCCGCGGCAGGTTCTTTAACTGATTATATGGATACTAGGCCAATTGCATCTGCCATTGTCTCAAGGTATGATCGGCAATTTTTAATGCTTGAGTCGACTGTTCTCTCATACATTATCTCGGCAAAACAAAATGATGATGAATTTTTGATTGATCTGGTCAACTTTCTTTCTGAAATGAAATATCCTCATGATATAAAAGGTGGTTTTTGTATAGCCGAGAAATATGCACAAAAGGTTTCAGAAGCAATCAAAAAAATAGAAGGATCTATAACCAGAACCAAAAATATAGCTTACGTGCAAAACAATTTGGCACTTTCTGCGAGTGGGATTGTAAACTTTGTTCTTGGAACTTCTGACAGACAAGTCGCAATAGTTTATAAACTCAAGCAGGAAGTGGACTCCTATGTTCTGTCAATACGTGGCAACAAATCTTGCAGGGTGCACCTTGGCAGAACTGTTAACCGAATAAGTTCAGAGTTAGGAGGAAGCGGAGGTGGACATGATATGGCATGCGGCGCCCTTATTCCAAGGGACAAACTTGATCAGTTCATTCGTATTTTGGACAACCATCTGGCTTAGGTGTACTTACTTTTAAATGTCATCAAATCCTAGATAAGCTAATGCTAACGGTAGTGCAGATAACAAACCGGCCTGCGTACAATTTATAAGCCTTAATAATTTTTAACTTTACTCTTGGGCGGCGGCAAAAAAAAACCTTTGGGATCCGACAAGAGGTCTGGAACTTCTGATAGTGCAGAGATTAAGCAAGCAAAAAAAGAAGAGGCTAAGAAGCCTTCAGGAAAAATGCAGCAGAAACAAAAGCTTTCTGTTTTAATTGAAGAATCTCAAGGTAGTAAGGCAATTCAGGATATGAAAGCAATTACGATACAAGGACTTGCACGGGTTGTTGGCGTAAAGATCTCTGTAGCAAACTCTTATCTTAGATCATTGGAAGTAAAGGGTGTAGTCAGGAGCGTAGGAGGGTATAGCGGCCATAGAGTATATCAGTTAAATCAGTCGTCATGATTACGCCTCAGTATCATAACATCGCCTGGGCCAGCCCTTTCTGCGACGTCTAGGCTCATAGTAACCATTCCCAGAGGATTCATACTGTATGCTAGTTTATCTCTAAGGAAAATACATAGGGATCCATTAGATGGCAAATAAGCCACTTCACCAAGTTTGAAGGTAGACCTTTGCTTCTCCTTACCTAACCTTAATCCGGTTTCAACATATATGAAATCCTGACCCATTTTGTGTATCCTGCCCTTCATGGGGAGATGGCTTAGCAGCTCAGAGACAGTAAGAGGTGACAAATGACGAACAATCTCGCATTCCATTACCCCCTTGGATACGATCTCTAAAACGAGGGGCACTCTGGAGATACTTTTAACCATATATGTGTCGTACGGTATTTGTTACCTGCTGTGACATTAAAAAATTCGCAACATTTAATTATATATTTGTTATCTTTTGGAGCATTCTTGGTGGCTAAAGATTCCAGTCAGCGGACCTCCAAAAAAATTAGATCAAAGACTGTCAAACGAACCCAGCCTACAAAAAAAACCACACCTGAACGGGGGACACCCGTCTCAGCTAAAAAAATAGCCCCAGAACCGGAAGCCAATAGTGAATACCCAAAAATGCAATTGGAAGAACAGACATTAGCGAAGTCTACTCGTCCAATTGAAGAGGTAGTTACCTATGACGAACCGGATTTTTCATTAATGGAGATATCTTCTAATGGCCCCCAAGTTCTGATCGGGCCTACGCATATAACTAGGTTTGAAAAGGCAAGAATTACTGGGACAAGATCGTTGCAACTTTCCTTAGGAGCTCCTTCCTTTATCGTTGTACCACCTCGTGTTAGAGATTCAGTGTCCCTGGCTACTGCTGAGCTGCTTTCGAAATCGCTCCCAATATCGATCAGGCGCGTTCTACCCAACGGGTTATACCAGGATATCCCGATTGATTGGTTGAAATGACTATCTGAAAGAAGTATGTTATATAACTGGTCACTGCTCGACCTTTATGAGTCCTCTCATTTCAGGATGGATACTGCAGTAGTATACAAATGTCCCGATCTTGTTCGCAATGAACGTCTGAGACTGGCTTTCAAAATAGCCTAAATTCCTCGTGTGTACGTTAAAAGCATCGATATTCAAATTATGTAAAGATCGTGTATCTGAGTCTTCATTTATCAAATGAATCGAGTCAAGCGCCCCAAGCTTTAAGACAATCGTTGGACTGTTATAGCCGCTAACATTAACCGGCCGTGCGGCTGTTGACGATTGGGTTGTGAATACGTAACCAGTTTGAGGAGAATATGTAGCCTTCATGAATGTGTTTACAGGAGGGGAAAAAACTGGAACATTGCTGTTAACTGGAATCAATGAATGTATTCCAAAATATGCGGCAACTGCAACAACGGCCGCAATTCCTGCAAAAATTGCGATAGTATATTTATATTTGGCGAATATGAATTTTTTATCCTTGACATTTTGTTGGCGCCTACCTTTCTTTGGCATCCAAAAAACAAGCCCATGAAGTATATATTTACTTAGTGATCTATTGGCTCATCAAAATTCGTTGAATGGTACAATCAGGTTAGTTATTTGACGTAGTAAAGAAATGCCTGACCATTATAGAATTACAATCAGGAATTGAAGAGTAGAGCTGACCGTTGATTCGAGTTCTACTGACATCAGAATCAGGAATAACGACTTAATGACGTTTAAGAGCTGACCAACACGCATTGATGCCGATATCCGAAGTTTATCGCCAAGTTGAATTTGGCTGCACGGCGATGAAACGCTCTTGATTCCCTCAAGAGCAAAACTTAAATTTGCAGTTCCAAGGATTTGCCACTGGTCTAAAATTCCAACCCTTCGTAGAACGTACTTCGGAGACCGTGGCATGCTTTTGCTAGAGGATGGTAGTATGTTCGAAGGTATTGGGTTTGGTTTTCCAAGTGAGGTTGCAGGAGAACTCGTCTTCAACACAGGTATGGTCGGTTACACCGAGACGCTTACTGACCCTTCTTACCGTGGACAGATTCTGTGCTTTACTTATCCCCTCATCGGAAACTACGGGGTCCCAAAGTTCGAAGACATTGATGAATTTGGGCTGCCCAAATATTTTGAGTCCAACCAGATCCAAATAAAAGGCCTAATAATTCATGAATTATCAGCAGCAGCGAGCCATTGGAGTTGCGCTAAGACCCTAGATGAGTGGTTATTCGAAGAACGCATCCCGGGAATTTATGGTGTAGATACCAGAGAGTTGACCAAAAAGCTAAGGATAAATGGGTCCATTCGCGGGGCCATGGGTACCTGGCCTCAGCAAGTCCATGAAACTAGTGAGTCAGAAGTGCCAAAAAGATTGTCGCTTTTATTGGAAAATTATGACTACGAGGAACACAACTTTATGCCGGAAGTCTCTAACAAGACACCTAGAGAATACGGTGCCAAGTCTTGCGAAACAGTCGTACTCCTTGATACTGGCACAAAAAACAGCATTATACGCAATATAGTCAGGATTGGTTTCAGAGTCGTATGTTTACCCTGGAATTCAACTTTTGAGGAGATCATGTCTTACGATCCAAAGGGCATAGTGATTAGCAACGGACCCGGAAATCCGAAAGAGTGTAAGGTAGCTATAAGGACTGCTGGCGATCTTATAGAAAGATCTGTCCCCACATTAGGAATATGTCTTGGACACCAAATCCTAGCTTTGGCTGCGGGTGCAGACACTTATAAACTAAAATTTGGCCATCGGGGCCAGAATAAGCCTTGCGTTGATCTCAGGAATAGGCAAACCTATATCACTAGCCAGAATCATGGATACGGTATCGATCCTGATAGCTTGGAGGGAACTGGCTTCAAAGTGTGGTTTTCCAATGCGGACGACCAGAGTATAGAAGGTATTGAACATACATCCAGACCTATTATTGCAGTCCAATTTCATCCCGAAGCTTCACCAGGACCTTATGATTGCAAATTCGTTTTTGATCGGTTTAAAGAGTTACTTAATAAGGAGAATGTGGATTCTCTATCAGCTAGAAGCAATGGATTGAGCCATAACAAACATAATCCCCAGACTTATAAAGCTAGTACTATTTTAAAGAGGAAAGAAAACAAGTGAGGAGGAAATTTGCCAAAGAATGAAAGTCTAAAAAAAATTCTTGTACTCGGGAGCGGGGCAATTAAAATCGGAGAAGCCGGCGAAAGTCAGCCAAGATGACCGCCATTTTGACTATTCCGGTTCACAATGCCTCAAAGCGCTGGGAGAGGACGGAATTACAAGTGTCTTAATTAATCCCAACATAGCAACTATTCAGACGGATACAAGATTTGCGAATAAAGTTTATCTTCTTCCAATTAACCCGAGCTATATTGAGAAAGTCATTGAAGCCGAGCGACCGGATTCAATCATGCTTAGCTTTGGGGGACAAACCGCATTAAATTGTGGTGTCGCGCTAAACAAACTTGGAATACTTGAGAAATATGGAATTAAAATACTAGGTACGCCGGTTAGAGGAATTGAAGTAACCGAGGATAGACAGCTCTTTAAAGAAGCAATGGTTTCGTGTGGGGTGCCAACCTTGTGTAGTGCTTCAGCATATTCTCTTGAAGAGGCCTATAAAGTTTCTGATGCAATTGGTTATCCAGTCATAGTTAGGGTGGCTTATACCCTTGGGGGGCGAGGGGGAGGAGTTGCCTTCAATGAATTTGAACTTCAAGAAATTGTGAGAAGAGGACTTTCTCTCAGCATGGTCGGACAAGTACTTATTGAAAGATATGTCGGAAGCTGGAAACAAATTGAATATGAAGTGATGCGAGACAGTCAAGGTAATTGCGTTATCGTTTGCAACATGGAAAATATCCTCGGAATGAAAGTCCACACAGGGGATAACATTGTAGTGGCACCTTCACAAACATTGAATAATTCTGAGTACCATTTACTAAGATCTGCCGCCCAACGAGCTACTTCTCACTGCGGCGTTATAGGGGAATGCAACGTGCAATTTGGACTTGATCCAACTTCTGAAAAATATTGCGTCATCGAGATAAATGCTAGATTATCTAGGTCATCAGCTCTCGCCAGCAAAGCGACAGGCTATCCGCTTGCTTATATGGCTGCAAAGATTTCACTCGGCTATACGTTACCTGAGCTGATTAATCGTATAACGAAGGCAACTACCGCATGCTTTGAACCATCACTTGACTACGTCGTACTCAAACTCCCTCGTTGGGACTTTCGCAAATTTGAGCTGGTTAAACGAAAGCTTGGTAGTACAATGAAATCCGTGGGAGAAGTAATGTCTATTGGACGAAGCTTCGAAGAGGTGCTACAAAAGGCAATAAGAATGGCTGAAACTGGAAAAGATGGCCTTGTAGCGAATTCCAGAATAGTATCTGCCGTAAACCCTATTCTAGGTACTAGGTCATATGATCAGTTCAACGCATCACACGGAAGTCGAGCGGGTGTGTTAAAGGATACAATTCGGGAAGATCTTACTAATAGCATTCAAGAAAAAGAAAACATCGATAGTATCGAATCAATAGAACAGGCATTACTTTACCCAACAGATGAAATTTTATTTGAGGTAGTAAGGGCGATGCGAGAGGGAATGACTATTAAAAGGATCAGTTCGCTTACTTCCATAGATCCGTGGTTTTTAATTCGGATCAAAAATATTGTCGACATGGAGTATGTCTTGCTTGGGCAATCTGGCATAAATCTGGCTAACATTAAAGAAGCGAAGAGGCTTGGCTTCGCAGACAAACAAATAGGAAGATGCTTAGGAATAGATGAGTTGAAAATAAGAAGCCTGCGACAGAGCTTCGGGATTAAGCCAGTAATCAAGCAGATTGATACATTGGCCGCGGAATGGCCAGCTAGGACAAATTACCTTTATTTGACTTATGGAGGCCAATTCGATGATATCGAAGTTAAAGCAGACAACAATGGACGGATAATAGTCTTGGGTGCCGGGCCATACCGGATAGGAAGTAGTGTGGAATTTGATTGGGGAACGGTCAATACGGTATGGGGATTAAAAGAGAACGGCGCGAAAGACGTATCGATAATCAATTGTAATCCTGAAACGGTATCCACTGATTACGATATTTGTGACAGGCTGTATTTTGAGGAGCTCACATTTGAGAGGATACTGGATATAGTTGAAAAGGAAAACCCAGAAGGCATCGTAACCTGTGTAGGTGGACAGACGGCGAATAATGTTGCTCCCAGATTAGCCCAACAAGGTATTAAAATAATTGGTACAAGTAGTGAAGACGTAGACAAGGCAGAGGATAGAGAAAAATTCGGAATATTGTTGGAAGCTTTGAAGATTGGCCAACCATCATGGAGAAAGTTTACTAGTATAGAGGAAGCCAAAGAATTTGCTCTATCTGTAGGATATCCTGTTTTGGTCAGACCATCGTATGTTCTTAGTGGCGTAGCCATGAAAATAGTCTGGGCAGAGCTACAACTGGAACAATTCTTGAATGAGGCTACCAGGGTTAGCCCCGATCATCCAATAGTGATAAGCAAGTTCTTACAGGATGCATCAGAAGTAGAGGTCGATGCCGTGGGCAGTGCAAACGGAATTTTAATTGGGTCAGTTATAGAACACATTGATAATGCAGGCATACATTCTGGCGACGCTGTGATGTGTATACCACCTTGGAGGCTTGACCGGAAAACGACCGAAACCATAATAGACTACTCTAAAAGAATAGGCAACGCACTAAATATCATAGGTCCCTTTAACATTCAGTACATAGTCAAGGATGATGAGGTACTTGTAATAGAGGCAAATATCAGAGCTTCTAGATCAATGCCCTTTGTATCAAAATTCGTAGGATTAAATCTAATTAACTTGGCGGCAAAAGCGATGATGGGAAGGAGCTTGCCAACAGTCCCGAACCAGAGTTGGGCAAAAATTTCAGGATTCGGGATTAAAGTTCCGCAATTTTCATTTATGCAGCTCGAAGGTGCTGACATCGTATTGAGTGTTGAAATGCAATCTACAGGTGAAGTTGCATGTTTCGGAGATAGTTTCTATGATGCACTCACAAAGGCCTATATTGCTGCTGGATATACGCTACCATCGACAGGATCAGCCCTTGTTACTATTGGTGGCCACAAAAATAAGGAAAAGCTGTTGCCTTTAATGTCAATCCTCTCACGATTAGGATACAATATCATGGCTACAGAACATACAGCCGAGTTTTTGATGAGCAACGGACTGTTAGAGATTCAAAAGATCTACAAGATTAGCGAGCCTGACAGAAAGCCGAATATATCAGACTTGCTTTTTGACCGCAAAATCAACTTTATCATAAATATCCCCTCGACTTCAACGATTGAAAAGTATCTTGGAATGTTGGACGATGAATATCAAATTAGGCGAAAAGCTGTTGAGGCCGGCGTACCAGTCCTCACAACTTTAGAAGCTGCCAACTCATTTATTAAATGTCTTGAGTGGTTGAGGACAAATACTCCAACACTCACGGCCTTGCGAGATTATATTAACCCCTAAGAGAGACTTTTGTTTCGGCAGAACTATTTTTAGGCAGGAGCAGCGCCAATGCATCATGCCTGTCAGCAATAATTGAACCGTCAAGTGTCACGGCAATCGCGCTCTCTACTGCATCATGCTCAAAAACTCTCTTGATGATTGGAGAAACCTGGCTGGAAGTCTTTTGTACCTCTGGATACATTGCACTATTGAGAGAGGGTAAAATCACTATATCTACCAACCCTTTTGCACAGTTGAAGATCTTTTCCTTTCGCGCCTTGAGAAATATCCACACTCGCTGTGAATTTAGAATACTATTTGCTTTTGAAAACTTCGGATGGACGTGCCCCATCACAATCCTTTTGATTGATCCTCTGCTAGCAGTGGGCATCACATGACCATGGGTGAGCAATGTATCTCCCAAAACGATACCTTTCACGCTGCAGATAGTGACAGACTCAGGGACCAACAAGCTAATGTTACCGTCGTGGTTACCAGGTACTATGTATGTGCCTGCGTATTTCGAGATATAATTGAAAAATTCTGGGACTTCTTGCCATTCGTACTTGGATATTCGCTTTATAGAGGCTTTTATGTCTCCAAGGAGGATCAGCTTGTTTATACAATACAACTGAATAATCTTTCTGATGTCATCCTGGACCTTTGATTTGGAACTCAAGTCAAATAATATCCTGTTTTCCTTAAAAGCAGCTTCAAATCCAAGGTGCAAATCTGATGCCACCAGGTACGACTCATTTAGACCACGCTCTTGTGTCTGAAGTAGCAGCGCGGGATATGGATAGAGTGGCCGGATATAGCTTAAAACAAATCACTAACTTGAGGCAAGGGGATCTGGATGGTCTTATCCCTCCATCAAAACCGTACGATCAAACAACAACCTAGCTTTGAACTAAAACAGCATTTACGCTGCCGTCCTGCCCAGGCCTCGATACTACTCTTGCCATTCCTTGATCCGTTTCTAACAATGCTCCTTTACTTATCACTCCCCTTCTTTCGTAGTCTTTGTTAGCTGGATTTTTGATCACATTCTTGATAAGTAATTTAGTAGTCCTTCTTGAAGCAGGATTGGTAACGTTTACAGTTTCGGCCGTCTTTAGGGATGCTTTTATGTCATTTCCTCTCGTTCTTCGAGTAACTGTGGTGGTAGTACCTAAACTTGCTTCATTTGGGTATCTGTCGATCTCGAAACTGCGTCTACTTCTTGACGCAATCCTTCTACCCCCAGAAGGTTTCCTCTTAGCAAGATTTTCCAGCGACTTGCGCATTTCACTCTATACTAACTTTCCTGTAATTAAGACTTTGCGAGTTACTTTTTAGATTTAAGCCAGAAACTATTTCCGTGATATTAGCTGACCTGTTGCACAACCACATCAGTCGGGATTAGTTGACCCAGCTATGTTCAACTAAGCTCAAATTTGGATCCGGTTAGTTGTCCTAGACTTGCTATCATACATGGTTGGTATAACGAATTACAGAGAATGATTAGCCAATATATTTCGGAAGAGAGCTCTTTAAGGATTCAATGTCGGTTAGTCCAAAATATGCTTGGAACTTCCGGGTAGTCCTGTACGTTCGTGGCCTTTGATTTTCGTATTCGATGAACCCCATTCGCCTTAAGATTCTTAGATGACTGTATACCTGGCTACCTCTAATCTGTAGGAGACGTTTGGACGTAACGGGTTGTTCATATGTAATATATGATAAAGTTTTGAGAGAAGAAGCTGGAATTAGTGGCCGTTGAGCATATCTTCTTATCATTGGACTGTAGCTAGGTTTCAGCTGAAAAACAAATGTCCCATCTGCTAATTCCTTGACCTCTAAAGCACTGAAAACCGATTTTGCCTTCTGGATCAAGTTATTTAGGACTTTCAAAGTTGTCGATCGTGAAGAGCCCGAAGCTTTTACTAGTTCATCTACAGATAGAGGACGACCAGCAGAGTAGAGCGCAGCCTCGATCCTAGCTGAAACTTCCTCTATTGGAAGAGCTTTGGCCAATGTTGTCCTCCCTAGCAACTCAAGAAGTTAGCGTAACTTCATAACCGCTTATCTAGAAATGATTTTTATGTCCTCGCGTTCTTCGCAATGCTGGAGGCTAATCTTTTCTTTAGTTGCCAGATAGAGCAATGCTATAAAATATCTCGCAATTTCTATCGGTTCTAAGCCATTGACAAGCAGCTTGAACATTACTTCACCAGACAACAAAATTGCATCTAGGATCCTTTGTTCATAATCACGTATAATTTGCTCAAACTTGTGTGAATATTCCTTAAAATCAAGTGGCAGTATAGGTTCCATATTGAAATTTTTCCTCCCATGCCCTTGACCTGATAATTCAAGGATCATGTTCTCCATCATGCGCATTAGATCTTCCAGAGAGACTGGGTAAGTAGATTCAACTCTAAACGGGAGCTCTATCGCTTTCAAATCCGTAATAGGCAAGTCAGAATCTGGGACTGTTGCCGTTTTTCGCTGCCCTCCAACCTTATCGAGCCTAAAAATGCTTTCTACCTTAAGGCGATGAATCATCGATGACGATAAGGCAGCGACTCCACAAAGACGCAGATCCTTCTTTCCAGTTTCGCTTAGAAGTTGTAGGAGCATCTTAAGCAACATGCTAACGTCTATTTCCCAAATATCTCTTCTGCTTACAAGAGAAACGTTGAATAATATGTTTAACGGGGGTTCGGCAATCTTTTTTTTGGAACCATAATCCGACTTTAAACGAAGATTGTCTGCGCTTGACAAATTCGATACCAGCTATATCAAAATAACATCGTAATAATAAAGTAGCAATTCAGCAATCTTGAATCACCACAACAAAAGGATTTTACTTCGCCTTTCATGATCAAGTAGAAATTCCGCCATGCTCCTTTTAAACATAATGCCAACCGGACAAAAATGCAAGAGTTCAAATGTAAAACTAGCAACTAAAGATAGAGTTCTAGCGTAACCAATAACTTTTCAAAGAATGCAGTTTCGAAATCTGGTACTGAGGCTGTATTTGGGAAATGCTGAAAAATTTAACTATTCTTTAACTTGAGCTGTTGCTGCCGGTGCGCACATAATAGTATCGTCCTAGAACTAGATCACAAAACTGTCTTCAGCAGCTTATTCTCTCTAGCCTAATTGGTGTTGAGCGCGTCAATACGGCGATTTGAGTTAATCTCGGGTAATCGCAAATTGTTCCTTCTATGATCGTGCTACAAAAATATATTAATGGATGCATTCCATTGATGGATGGCTTATTGTCGGTCTAAATGTTCACGATATACTCTCAATTTAGTGCGCAATCTTGTATATACTTGTAAGGAAAATACCGAAAAGAGCTGGATAAGTAAGACGTGCGAGAAAATCAAAAATCAAATAACCTTCGTGAGAAGGAAGAGAAATCGGATAATCGACACAGCGGTGAAGCTTCACATATAAAAGGGTCAGATACCAATTATGATGAGGATCACCGTTCTCAAGGGCTGCCTACCCACCAGCGGCTGCAAAGGAATTCGTCTGAGACTACTACTAAACAAGCAAAGGAAAAGGATAGCCATGGCGCTAAGCTGACATTAGACAAGGAAAGTGGCCTTTCAAAGGCCATTTTAAAGTCTATTCCACCTGAATCCCAAATATCATATGCAAAATTTGAAGGCCCGAATATTGCCCTTTATACTCGCAATCCCGGCTTTTCTCTAACAGAACTGACATACCACCTGTCAAACCTTTCAAAAAGCTTGAAGAAAAGGTTTGTAGTTCGTACAGACCCATCAATCAGAATGCCCGAGGATGACACTAGGAGGACCGTAGTCAAACTACTCCCAAAGGATGTTTTAGTTTCTGCAGTGTTCTGTGACGATGCTACGGGGGAAGTTATCCTAGAAGTTAACAGACCTGACGCTGTAACTCCAGAAATTGTCATAGAAATAGCCAAGTCTACAGGTTGGGTTGCCCATACTCGACTTTCCCCGCACCTGCCGTCTTATATAATTAATACGATTCATTCTACCTTAAAGAGCTCTGCAAAGGAAAGATCGAGTTTTTTACAAGAGTTAGGATCCAGAATATTTAGGACTCCCCTTGTAGAAATAAAAAGCTTCAATTCAAAGAGCTCCATGATTGCCATGGTTAATTCCTTTGAATCATCACACAGCCAAATCTCTCAACCAAATAACAAAGAGGTTATCTTATTTTGCTTGGGCGGAGTAAAGCAGGTAGGAAGATCTTGTTTTATAGTGGTAACGCCTGAGAGCAAAGTGATGTTAGATTGCGGTATCAATCCAGGTGAGAGTAGTGGTACTGATGCTTATCCGAGGTTAGATTGTTTTAATTTTAATTTAAGCGAGCTGGACGCAGTGGTGGTGAGTCATGCACATATTGACCACCAAGGCTTTCTTCCTAGTCTATACAAGTATGGATACAGCGGTCCAATTTATTGTACTGAGCCGACGTTACCCTTAATGACCCTGTTACAAATGGACTCAATAAAAATATCGAAAGCCAATGGGACATATTTGACGTACGAAGGTAGGGATGTAAACGAAGTTATTAAGCATTGTATTACTCTTCCATACGGAAAGCCAACTGATATTTCCCCTGATATCACGATCACACTGAATAATGCCGGTCACATCCTCGGTAGCGCTACAGTCCATCTAAATATTTCTGGTGCACACAATATACTTTATTCCGGCGACTATAAATATGCAAAGACACAGCTCCTTGACAGCGCCTCCTCAATGTATCCTAGAGTTGAGACTCTCATTACAGAGAGTACCTATGGCAGTAGCGCAGATATAATGCCTGATCAAACAGCGGTGTATTCCACTTTTACACAGAGCATAAACAAGACGTTAGTTGATGGTGGAAAGGTGCTTATTCCGGTTCCAGCGGTAGGCCGCGCTCAAGAAATAATGCTAGTGATAGACAAAGAGATGCGTGAAGGAAGGCTCATTGAGACTCCTATATACATAGAGGGAATGATTTCGGAGGCTAGTGCTATCCACATGTCATATGCACATTATTTAGGGTACGACGTACGAAAGTCCGTTTCTCAGGGCACTAATCCCTTTGAGTCGGAGTATTTTACCCCCATTAACGGACCAAATAAAAGAGAGGAGGTTTTAGAAGATGAGAATCCTGCAATAATTATGGCGACCTCAGGGATGCTTGAGGGAGGGCCTTCAGTAGAGTACTTTAAAGTGATTGCTCCTTCGTCAAAAAAGATCGTATTCGTTTCTTACCAGATAAACGGTACTCTGGGAAGAAGGATCGTGGAAGGAACTCTAACGGAGGCGAGTATGCTGGATCAGGCTGGCAAGGTCAAAGTTATTCCAGTTAAATGTAAATCTCAAAAAATCGACGGTTTTAGTGGACATAGTGATTTTAATCAGATATTGAGTTTCATTTCTAGAATAAGGCCTAAACGAGTCTTAGTTAATCATGGAGAGAAATCCAAGTCTGAAAGCGTAGCAAGTACGGTGTATCGGAAACTTAAGATTAGATCAAGTGTACCGGACAATAGAGAAATTATCAAACTAAGATAATCGAAAAAAATAGGGAATTTCGCTTACGGAGCATTTTTAGCCTTGTGTCGCGGCTTATACACTTAGATTAGTGATTTGGCAATAAGATATAGATGCATAGATTGTAACATTGTTTTGAGCGGAGAAGGAGCTTCAAGACATTATTTGGCAAATCCGACTCATAAACTAGAAAAACTTCCTCCGCCGCTGAAGCCGGTTAGAGATACTGACGTCACTCGATAATTTAACTCACTCTCTAATACTCTCCAAGGTTGAAACTACCTGCCAGAGCATGGTCCTAATATGAGATTGCATTTGGGGATTTTGGGTAATTGTGTCTAGCATACTAATTGCGTTTGCGGCTCGAACAGATACGCTACCTCCTTTTTCATCCTTTAGTGCAAAGAAAAGTTCTTTAATCATATTCCGTATGTTCCTTTGAATATTGGTATTCTTTGAAATATTATCCAAGGTAGAAATTGCACTTGACAAACGATCTTCATTTTCTTTGCGTTTTACTTCCTTTTTTGTTGACGTCATTTCCATATTCATCCTTTAAGATTGGATTATTTTTTAGTTAGCAACTGGTAGCTTTTGAATCTTTTTATTCCCATAAATTGATTCGTCGTACCACGAATGCCGATCTGTACAAACAACGTTGGTTCAAAGATTGCGGCTGCAAGTCTGTCTCAAGATCTTCTAAGTTTATTGTTCCAGATCGTAGCTTTGAAACTGTTTCTAATACTATTCTAGCTCATCTTGGGCACAACAATTGATTTCTTTATGTACCCTTACCTAGCCTATTTCGCACTTTGTTTTTTTTGCTCAAACGGACTAACTTTACTGTGTTCTTGACCTTTTGTCGAAATATACACTTCTTCCTTTTGAGTGTCATGAGTGAAGTAATAGGCATCGGTAGCCTTCCCACTCACACTTATTTAGTCGACCAATCGGAACCATGTTGTCTGCGGGGGCTACAAAGTTTAAGCACAGAGTATGAGTACACCATCCCATACATAACCTAAATTCGAACATGAATTTTAATAATACGGCTATGAAACATTTTGAAAGCAATTTCAGCGTAATCTTTCCCTTAGATTGTGGGATATTTAGGCACCAACTACCCCGAAGCTCCAAGGAGCAAGTACTGTAGCGTAAAGGAATTATGTGCCCCAAACGGAATGTGTAATACGACCGATCGATGATCCCAGTTCTCTCCCGATCATCGATCCAATATTCCGTGCCTAATCTAATCATAATGAAAAGGTTTTGCTGTAGTAAAAGTGTCAGATTCTAACCCGAATCAAAAATTATGAACGTTGTCATCAAAAAGTAAATTTCACTCGACCGGCTACAGACCTCATAAACTTTATTTTGATCTGTTCTGGCTACTAGAATAAATCCAATTGATAACTGGCAGTCAAACCTTCTGGATCGAGTATTGCTATGGATAGAAGCCAGTTCTAAAATATAAAGTGTTTCGATTGCTATCCACAATCATTATTTGAGCCTAAAAGTCAAGTTGAATTTAAATATATTAAACCCAATTTCACAACCAAATCTCGTGCGATTACTGTTAGTTGGTTTTGGGGTGGTAGGTCAAAGCCTTGTAAAGTTGTTATTATCACGTTCGACCGATCTACATAAGTTATACGGGGTGAATCCCCGCGTCGTTGCGTGTATCGACAGTCATGGCTCTGCTGTATCGACCGCCGGACTGGATCTCCAGAGGTTGCTGGAGGCAAAGAGATTGTTGGGCTCTGTTGGGGGTTACGATAGGTCCAAACCAAATTATGAGTTGCCTTCTCTTATCGAGAAGGCTGATGCCGAGATTGTGGTTGAATTAACACCTACGAACATAGACAGCGGTGAGCCCGGCATTTCTAATATTGTTGCATCACTAAAATCAGGAAAGCATGTTATTACAGTAAACAAGGGTCCGCTAGCTCTTGCTTTTCCATCGCTTTTAGAACTTGCGAATTACAACGACGTTAAGCTTCGTTTTAGCGGCACGGTCGGAGGAGGAACCCCAATATTGGAGTTTGCCAAGCGTAGTTTGAAAGGTGACAATATACTATCGTTTCGTGGCATTCTTAACGGCACCACGAACTACATACTTAGTAAAATGGAACAAGGCCTCGAATTCAACGATGCCTTTAATGATGCCAAATTGAACGGATATGCTGAAGCATCCTCGCTTCTTGATATTGATGGTTTCGACGCAGCGGCCAAATTGGTAATCATGGCAAATTGGATCATGGGGATGAAAGTCACCATTAAGGACGTGTACAGACGTGGGATTGGTGACATAAATCTGACTGATGTCAAAAGAGCCAATAAAGCAGGGAAGGCTATAAAATTAATTGGCAAGTGTGAAAATAGACGTCTATGTGTCGAGCCCACGGAGCTGTCAAATACGGATCCAATTTGTGTGAATGGTACTCTAAATGCCGTGACCTTTTGTTCCCAACATTCAGGCGATCACACAATTATAGGCCAGGGTGCAGGAGGGTCACCAACTGCAAGTGCCGTACTCAGAGATTTAATAGACATTCGTACCGCCTTATTGTTGTAGGATATTCCGCAATTTAACAGCAAATGGTTATTCACGGATTTTTTATTAGGTTCGATCGAGAATATACAAACTTCCTGCCTAAAATTTCGACTTCGTGCTATTTTGAATCTTTCAAAAGAATGACGAAATTAATTGCTGCGATGCTCGTCAAAAGAATTAATAGCCTGGTAACGCGGATATAAATGAATGTACAGTGGGGAACTGGAGCTCCAAGCCAAAAGGAAAGCATTGGCAGTGTTACAGGATGAATTCAGTAGGATTCTTAATTCTGCTAGAGAGTTGTCTGCACTAACTACCTCACTTGTCAGGGCTGAAATAAAGGACATACAGACTTCATTGGAAAAAATGAGGACAGCTGAGGAGGAAGTAGAAAATCTTCGCCGCAAAATTACTAGAGAAGTTACAGAAATAGGCAGCTTGATGGTATACAGAGAGGATGTTTTGAGAGCCGCCTATCATATGGACGATATTGCAGGATACATCAGTGGAGTGGCCTTTAGGCTGGGCAATATGAAGTTTGCTTCATTGAAAAATGGGCGATTTGATGACGACCTGCAAGATCTAGTTGGAATGGTTGTCGACGCTATTTTCAAATTAAATGATATGGCTAGAGCTTTAAGTATTAATCCGGTAACTACAATAGAACTTGCCCAAGGAGTTGAGAAATTAGAGAGATTGGTTGATACAAAATATAGGGCCACCATCATCAAGGCCCTGAACGAAATCACGGTTACTAAGGATCTGCTTTTGTTCAAAGATGCTGTTGAAGGAATTGAAGGGATGGCCGATAAGTGCCAGGAGACTTCCGACTCGTTGACTATTTTAGCGCTGAGTATGTGATGATGCTAATTGAAGGCCTATTAATAGAGAATCGAATAATTATCTGGAACCAGGATCACTCCCACATGCTATTTGGAAATGGATACTTTGGAAAGCCACTTGGAATATCAAAGCCAAAAGGAGTTCAATTCGATTCCCCTCTAATATTGGATTTAATGGAAGGTTGTTATCTAAGCCAAATCGGTGCTCTCACAATCATAAACAAGTTTCTGAAGAGATTATCATATAAGGATATAAGGGCTATTTGTAAGAAAGAGTATGCAAACTTCGAAAGAAAATACGTTGTCTTCAAGCATCTGCGAGAAAGAGGCTATATAGTATCTCCAGGACTTAAATTTGGATGTGACTTCGCCGTTTATGAAAAGGGGCCGGGCATTGATCATGCACCATACTTGGTTCAGGTCTTTGAGCAGAATGAGAATTTAACAGCTACGGGAATTGTTCTTTTCGGAAGGTTGGCTACAACCGTTAAGAAGCAATTCATTTTAGCGCTCCCACGGTTCAAGGAAGATAAGGTAGACTTTATAGGATTCGAGTGGTGGAGAGCCTAATTTTTATACTCCTGAGCCAGATAGCGAGCTTCCAGGTTGGATTATAACTTTTGTTCTCTGCTGAGGGAGGTCAAACTTTACAAAGTTTTCTCCGGAAATTGTCAGGCGCGCTGTATATTTGTCCGATCCAGGCTCGAGCCACCCCTTGTATCTGATGGTATTTTTGATGATGTCTGTTATGCTAGGTTTTTTCTCATCCACCTCTTCATAGCATGATAGGAGCTCACCATAGCGGACTTCGGATTGGCGGTTATGGTGGACTAAATAATAGGCGAAGACGGCAGTCTTTTCGTAATGATTGGCCGGTTTCTTTTGTGAATAGAACTGGCGAAGGCCCAATTTATCGCCATTTCCCTTCAAATCAACTGGAATGGGAGGAAGTGATGAAGACTGTCTCGGAACGCTATGCTTAGAACTACCAGTTGGAGCAATTGATCGCTTGCTACGATCCTTGAAGGCAGGCATATTAAAACACTCCTTGTCCGATTCTAATATTGTGCCAAAACGACTAAGTAAGGTCTCTCCTATCTCGGAGTTGAAGATCTGTTCAAGCTTCTGAAGATGCTTATCGACAAAAGTTGTTGGTCCCTCTATCTCTACAGTCCCATCCTTTGAATTAAGCATAAATTTGGCCTCTGGAATTCTCAATATATTATAACCAGTTGCTGCCACTTAATAAAGGTGAAATAGTGCCGTAACATGGTTACGTACTTGTCATTCTTGACGTTGCTGCAAGTTCACAACTAGTTCATTACCTTTAATAGTAATGTGAGGGTCGTATGGCCGTGGTAAGTCATTTTCCTGCCCCACTCAAATTTTTAGACAAAGTAGTCGTGATTACTGGCAGCGGAACTGGTATAGGCCAATCGATTGCAAAAAAATTTGCAGAAAATGGTGCGCACATTGTTATTATGGGAAGAAGAAAGGAGCCCCTAGAAAATACATTAAATCTATTAACTGAGACCATGAATATCGTAGGTTCAAAAGCAACTGTCAGAAGCTTTCCAGGAGTCGATGTCTCAGATGAAGTTGGAATAAACGAAATGTACAGAGATATCGAACAAAAATTCGGTAAAGTCGATATAATTGTAAATAATGCTGGAATATCAGGTCCCGTAAAAGCCTTCACTAATGCTAGCTATGAAGAATTCAGGGAATGTGTGGCCATTCATTTGACTGGGACTTTTTGTGCTACGACACATGGCATCAGGACGATGCGGCCTGGCGGTAAGGTCATAACTGTGTCCACATTTTTTACTGAAGAGAATAAATTTGAGCAGAGGCCGTATCGGTTTAGAGCTCCATACACTTCTGCACAGGGATCCAAAAATAGATTGACAGAAGCCTTGGCGTGGGAGCTTGTAGAAATGGGGATTAAATCAATAGCAACTAATCCAGGGCCTGTCCATTCGGATAGAATATACAGGACTGTATACCCAAAGGCAGCTGCCGAGTTCTTAAGAATAGGTGGCTTTGAAGGCCTTAGTTCATCAGAAATCGAGAAAGCAACAAAATCCTTGTTGGATTTACTTGGCGAGCCGGAGCCAGTTATTAATATGGGAGTTAATAAGATAGCTAGCGAAATTTCTAAATCCCGCGAAACGATCAAACCTGAACTTCCAGAATCAAATGGTTTAGCTTCACTGATCTTCGAATTACTTAGAAAACTACAAGAAATAGCTGAAAAGATTCAGTCAAACACGTCAAAAATGATAGTTGACGGAGAGTTTTTAACACAAGATGATGTGGCAAATATGGTTCTGAATCTGTGTGATGACAATATTAGCAAACTAATCAACGGTAGAATTATTCCAAACGACCGAGTGTTCTATCCTGTTAAACCTATTATCGGGACGTCTATACTGGATTCCGACCAGCAGCGTTCTAACCTAGCCAACAAGGTTTTCGTCATAACGATAACCTCCTCGGTGGAAAAGGATTTGGATAGAGCTTATAGTATTGCTACTGATCTTAGATCTAACAAGGCCAAACAAGTAATAATACTCACGAGAAATCCAAAGGATGCGATAAAGTTCAGAGAGTTTCATTACCATTCAATAGATTTTTCAGATGAAGGTCGCGTACGGACGATTCTCAAAACTGTAAGGTCTAAATTTGGGATTCTTGATTCATTGATCCACATTACCGGCGATTACAACTACAATATGCCACTAATGTCGATTGAGAGATCTACATGGGATCAATTGGTTGACAATTTCATTAATCTGCCTAGTTTAATCGTTAAGGAGGCTGTTAATATTATGGCGCCTCCAGGATCTATTGAGAACCCAGAAAACTATAAAGGAGTACAAGGTTCTATCATAATTATCGGGCCGGATTCTCCAGTAGGAAAGAAGATTTCTGGACTGGTTAGAGCAAGGTCGGAAATCTTCAGGGGTGCACTAAGGCCTTACACCGCCACTGTAAATCAAGAGCTTCGGGACGTGCTCGGCTCGAAAATACATGTTTATTTGCTGCTGCCAGGTAACATAGCGGGCGATAGCCCTAGTACAGCGTTGCTTACCAGTTCAGTGGCCGGAATATTGACCATGTCATATCAGCCCAATAATCAATCAATATTTTATATAGGCGAATAATTAGTATGGCAAATCTTCCGTTAGCACGGTTCCTTTCTAGAAAGAGTAGATCGCTATACGTGATCTAATGGTTCTTACCTTATTCAACAACAATCAGCTCTGAAAATGAGGTCTCTCTCCACGTGGCAATGAAAAAAATACAGCATAAAAAACTGCTGCCGAGTACATCTGGTGCCAAAAGCTGCGCGATGTGTCGAATCGATCGTTTTAGCTCGTTACTTGTTCGCTAGAAGATTCCGCTGCACTACTCGAGGTTGTGGACGTTGGCGCAGATGCCTCGCCATCAACAATTTCGGCTGTAGCGAATCTATTGCCTACTTGAACTACTCTAATCTTTGCGTTCTGACCCACTTTGCCATTCTTCACAAATATTACGAATCCCTGGATCCTGGCAATCCCGTCTCCTTTCCTACTGATCTCAGTAATCTGTACGTCATACTCTTTGCCTGTTTCAACCGGTTTTGGACCAAAGTTGTCGTTCCTTCTGAATCCTCCATAACTCATACTTGATACCTTTACTGAAGTCAGATCACCATCCATATATAAACTGTCAAAGTTATGTTAATCTTCTATGACCTCTTAAACCAACTTCCGCATGCTTGTCGTAAGCATTCAATTGCCGAATGCACTGCCAAGATACTAGTCTTAGGATTACTGGGGGTTTGTACGCTTCTAACATTTATCAGAACTTCTCCGAATGGCCCGGTAGCTCTGATGTTGTGCTGATTTACGTTAATATGCGGATCTGCAATTATTTCGACTCTCGTTTTCCGAAGACCGACTCCTGCGAGGCCCAAGGCCACTGCAACATTGATATTTGCTGGGAATTTCTCAGCAGCGTCTAGTGCATCACCCTGATATACAAGTGTACTTTCCTTTATAGTCTCTAATTTTACTGGATTAGAAGCAAAAAATGGGGCATCCGCCAAGGCTTTAGGATTTTTCGTTGTCGTAAGCGTAACTGAATCGAGATGTCCTTTAAGGCTCCTTATTGCATCTAAACCGGCTATAGCGCCGGTGGGCACGTATATGTGATTCTTGTTTGTTAGGGCTATATCAAGCAATTCGGACGAGAAAGAATCGTCAGACAAGGCGCCGACGCTCATTAAAAAGAGATCTTTTTTGTATTTTAACACGAATTTGCCATATTGCTTAGCAGCAGCTTGTGAGGCGGCCTCAATCACGATATCAGTGATCCTAAATTCTTGAGAGCAAACAAAGTCAGTAAAGCTAGAAAAGGAAACTACATTGTGATTATGAAGACGAAGTTTCAACCTTTGAGTGGATATCTGCTCGGCATCAAATATGGCAACTAAGTTTGCGTTCTCTATTCTCCCGGAATCTATGGATATTGCTAATTCGCTGCCAATTGCCCCACATCCAATTATAGAAATATTCATGAGATAGCCCAGGGCTTTCAGAACAAAATCATGCCATAAGGAATTATCTCCTACCGCCTCTTTCCGGCCTTTTTTGTCCTGGTGGCCTTCTCCTTTCAAAACGCTTGACGAAGTTGTTCTTATTGCGAAGCTTTGACACAGGACTTTGCCTGACCTTGCCTTGAATTTTAGGAGTCTGACCCCTTACTTTCCCTGCCTTGGTCAAAGATCCATGAG
The DNA here is from genome assembly GCF_009898475.1 of Nitrososphaera sp. AFS. Taxonomy (GTDB): domain Archaea; phylum Thermoproteota; class Nitrososphaeria; order Nitrososphaerales; family Nitrososphaeraceae; genus Nitrosopolaris. Next base: position 44,994 of record NZ_QURE01000006.1, read on the forward strand.
TTGGCATTGCCTATATATACTGAAAATCAATCTAATATATACATATCCATAGTACTGTGTAATATCAATGTGGCAAGTATTGCCATACTTTGGAATATCCAGGGCAGCCATCTCCTCGAATATACTCGTTTAAATGTGCTTCAATGTTGGTTGAAGCAGTAGACAATGCTTGAAGAGCGCAAGAATAGACTGCAACAATTAAAGAAGTCAAAAAATGCAATAATAATCGCACATAACTATCAATTGCCGGAGGTGCAAGAGGTAGCTGATGTCATCGGTGATTCGCTAGCGCTATCAAGAACTGCTGCACAATCTGATGCACAAACAATAGTGTTCTGTGGTGTGCATTTCATGGCTGAGACAGCAGCTATTCTTTGCCCTGACAAACAAGTTTTAATTCCTGACTCCGATGCCGGGTGTTCTCTCGCTTCCAGTGTAAACACAGCGGAAGTGAAGTCTTGGAAAGCTAAACATCCAAACGCAATTGTAGTGAGCTATGTTAATACCTCGGCTGAAGTAAAGGCTTTATCAGATTATTGTTGTACTTCATCCAACGCAGTCAAAATAGTGAACAGTATTCCTTCAGAGCGAGAGATTCTTTTCCTTCCAGATATGTTTTTGGGTTCATACGTAGCAAAAATGACGAATAGAAAAAATATGTACATTTGGCCGGGCGAATGCCACGTTCATGCAGGAATAAAGCCAGATGATATTAATATTATGCTCAAGAAATATCGACATGCGGATTTTCTGGTACACCCTGAATGTGGCTGTACTTCGACTGCCCTGTATCATACTTCGACTGGAGAATTGGAGAAATCAGCACATATTCTTTCAACTGACGGGATGATGAAGCATGTGACTACCTCGAGCGCTAAGCAGTTTGTAATTGCTACAGAGACCGGTATTCTAAACAGAATGAAGAAACAAAATCCAGATAAACAATTTATTCCGATAAAGAAGGACGCGATTTGTAGGTATATGAAATTAATTAACCTGGAAAAATTAGAAAACTCGCTCCTTAACAATGTGTACCAGGTCAAAGTTCCATCCAATATTGCGTCGAAAGCAAAAGATGCAATTACACGTATGCTTTCTATTGGTTGATTTGAAAATCTTGATGCTAGTCTAGCTGGCTAATTATTCTCAAGCTGAAATCAATTGCCCTAGGTGAATGTGTGAGGTACCCTAGCGAGATGATGTCAGGTCTCAACCGTGCATAAGACATAATATTTTGCAACCCGATTCCGCCGGATATTTCTGTTTTAATCTTTTTGCGATGTGCTTTTTTCCTAATTGCGACCATCGCAACTCCCGCTTGCACCAATGAAAAGTTATCGAGCATTACGATGTCCACGTCAGCGTTTATCGCGGAATACATTTCCTTCAAATTCTTAACTTCGCATTCAAGCAACAGACCGCCGTGAGTTTTTTCAGTTGCAGTTCTGGCAGAGTCTCTGATAGACGGATTCAAAGTTAGATGGTTATCCTTTATCAATAGCATATCGTCAAGCCTCATTCTATGTGACCAACCGCCCCCGAGTTCTACTGCCTTCTTATCAAAGTAGCCTAGCCCAGTTGCTGTCTTTCGGGTACATGCAACTGTTGTGAATCTGTTAACCTTTCTTACCAATTTAACGGCCTTCCGGGTTTCCGTTGCAATACCGCTCATCCGCATTATGAGGTTTAATGCGGTTCTTTCTGCTTTCAGTATGGCTCTAGCTAAGCCTATGACTTTCATTACTACGCAACCCTTTTTAACGCTCCCTCCATCTGAAGCAAGTGCCTGAACGCTGCACCCGCATATTTCGAAGACCATGCCTGCTTCTCTCAACCCTGCGATTGTCGCAGGCTCATCTGATTTGCAGACAATCTCTGCTGAAGTGGAGATCCCTGGCGCAATAATGCAATCAGTTGTTATATCACATGTACCCACATCCTGCGCCAAAAAATTTACTAGCGATTTTCTAATTGTAAGATATGTATGTAAATCCTCCGTAATCTCTGGCATTACGCTACCTTAAGTGCATATTTGTGAGGTACTGTCAAGTCAAGTGTAGCAGCAACCATGGATTTTGCAGGATTAAAGATCAAAATTATTCCCGACCAATCTGGGCTCAGATCAACAGACTTACAGAGCGGACATACCTTTCCAACGGTAACCGCCTTGCATTTTTTACATGCTACTTCCCTTGCCACCTATTTGGCACCCCCAGCTCCACCTTTCTTTTCCTTTGGTGGTGTTTGTGCCTGAGGCTGTTTCGCCCTGACAACCTCTTGTTCAATCCATTCGCTAGCACCAAGAAATGGCTGTCTACAAGTTATACCTATTTTTCCCATGGCGGCTCCTTTTCCTAAACTTATCGCCGTAACCCTTGCGCGAATTCTTGACCCAATTCGCAAACTTTTTGCACTCTGATTTGCGATTATAACTCCTTGCTTCACATCGCTCCTAAGATAGTCATCAGTTATTTGCGAGAGATGCAACAACGCATCAGTAGGGCCTATTCTGACAAATGCACCGAAGTCAGTAATTTCCACGATCTCTCCTTCTACTACCTCTTGCAATTTTGGATAAAAAGTTAAGGCACTAAAGCTTACTCGATGGTATGTAGCCCCGTCGCCGGCTATGAGCTTACCTACTGAATTTGCACTGGCATCTATGATCATTATTACATATCCGAGCTCGGTGCTTATCATGCTCTCGTATTTTTCTTTTAGAATACCGACAGCCGTATCCCTTAATGAATTCTTTAACCTGCTTGGAGGAATTCTAACAACGTCACTCATATGAACTATTTCAAACATTCTGAACGTTGGGTTGTTGATCAAAAGATCAATTTATGAACCTTTGGTATTTTCACCGTGGTTGTCTGCGAATGATCCAATGTTAGCTGTTTTGGATGAAAAATTTAATCGAGGACTCAGTTATCTCGAAAATGGCATCTCTCATAGCGGTGTTCTTTAAGGTAGATTTTAAATATCCTTCGAAGAATATCGAACCTTTAAGGCCTAACCTATGTCTTATAACAACAGTTCTACCGTTTGATTGCAAGGTTTCATCATATGTTCCAAGATGACCATAACGACAAATTATCTTTTCAATATAATCTAGGACAGTTTGCTCGGATAGCTCTTTCTTCCAAAACAAAATTGTGTCTTTGGAAACAGTTTCGCCAAGTTTTTGACCTATCTCACACAGTCTATCATCCTCATAGGATCCAATTAGCGCAGTAACAAACTCTCTGTTAATTACTATCATGTCTATTTTTGACAAATATCTGGTAAACTCCACATATCTTTTGATAATGATTCCCACCAATGCATTTACTGATATCCCCATCCTCTCGGCCTCCTTCTCCAAAGTTCTTGAAAGGGCTAAGTCGAATCTGAATGATCTGGTAGTTGTATCAGACCGAGAATCAAACTTATTGCGCTTCAAGGCTCTACTTAACTTTTCCAGATTTATAAGTCCTGTGTTCATTGGTGATGAAATGTGTCTAAAACTTTAGCATTGGCTTGCGTACAAAAGTATATCTTCCTTTTCGCTCTAGTTGAACGTAGCCTGCTCGTTAAGTTCAACTGTCTATCAAGCAAATTTCCGAGTTCAAAGGCTTAGATTTGAACCACGTTTTTGAGCTAGGTCTTCTGAGCAAAGACGTTTGTGGGCCAATCGTGATTCAAATAAATTTGTATATATTATTTAATTAGAACCAACTTAAGAACTTGAGATCAGCTTAAATCATCACTCTGATTATCACGCAATCGTCCTTAAAGAGTGAAGATTGAAAGGAAATCACTGGAAGCATATTATAGACAACACTTTATATCCTGAAAGTGAATTTCAATATGAAATGACTAACGTTAGGGTAGCAGCGACTGACGAAATTGCTGAAGGCAAAGGCAAAGAGTTGGACGTGAAGGGAATTAAGATAGCATTGTTTAATGTTCGTGGGAAGTACTATGCAATCGAGGCCCTTTGTAGACATCAAGATGGCTCACTTGCGCCTGGAAGGACACAAGGAGAGATAGTTGAATGTCCTCTGCATTCTTGGCACTATAACTTGACAACTGGCAAACTAATTGATTATGTTGATGGAGTCAATCTTCTTACCTATCCTGTAAAGGTTGAGGGTAATCAGGTATACATAGACATTTAGCATGCCAAGTGGCGTCATCATAATAGTTCATACGACTTTTCTTATTTGCAACTCAAGTGCGATGAGATGAATCTTTTAATCGTAGATTACAACACTATGGACTCAACTAATTGAAAGTCTTTAACACCATGTCGAAAAGACTATCCAACCTAGATCAATCTACACCTGTTAGGATATACGTGTGTGGAGTAACTGTCTATGATGATTCACATATTGGGCATGCACGAACTGTCATCATTTTCGACATACTACGTCGCTATCTCCTCTCGAAAAAATATACAGTGCAATATATTCAGAACTTTACAGATGTTGATGACAAAATCATAAGGCGGGCCCTTGCCGAAGGAGTTGTGGCCGAAGAAATTTCTTCTAAATATATCTTAAATTACTTTAGGGATTTCGATTCACTAAATGTACTTCGGGCTGATCTGTACCCAAGAGCAACAGAGCATATGCAAGACATGGAACGGATTATTGGCGTGCTTTTGCAAAAAGGTTATGCATATCTCTCTCAAAATGGTGTTTATTTTAGAGTCAAATCTTTTAAAGATTATGGCAAGCTGTCTAAGAAACCGATTGCTGAATTGGAAGTTGGGGCTAGAATAGAGATAGACCATCATAAGGAGGATCCTCTCGATTTTGCTTTGTGGAAATTCGAATCAAATTCTCCAGCATGGGACTCTCCTTGGGGAAAAGGTCGACCCGGGTGGCATATTGAGTGTTCCGCGATGGCTTTAAAGTACTTTGACTGCCCTTTCGAGATTCACGGTGGTGGATATGATCTGGTTTTTCCTCATCATGAGAATGAAATCGCACAATCTGAATCATTTTCGGGTAATGAATTCGCAAGGATTTGGATGCATTGTGGCATGGTTACGGTGAATTTAGAAAAAATGTCTAAATCGCTCCGGAATATTGTGACAATCAAAGATGCGTTATTTAGATATGGACCTAACAGTGTGCGCCTTTATTGCATGTCAGTCCATTATTCTAAACCTTTAGACTATTCAGAGGCCTTGTTGAATGAATGTAAGCAGAAATGGCGACAAATAGAGATATGCGCATGTGAACTGAGTTTTGCAAGCGGTAGCAATGGTGCTATAACAGCTGTGGATAAGCTTTCTACTAACACAAAAAATGAATTCGATGATGCGATGGAAAGTGATCTAAACACTTCCTTAGCCTTAACAGTGTTCCTCAGATTTGTCTCCGAGTTAAATCGACTCGCCGCTCAGGAAATAATTACACTAAATAAGGCAGAGGCCGCAGGAAAGGTATTCAGGAACATCATTAATGTTCTCGGGCTAAAGCTGAAAGAATTGAGCGAAGGAGAAAAAAGCGTAATCGAGAACATGATCCAGACCAGGAATAGTCTGCGAGAACAAAGAAAATTTGAGGAGTCAGATATAATTAGAAAGAGGCTTTTAGAAGAATTTTCTGTCGAGTTAATTGACCATAAAGAGAGAACTATTTGGACTGCAGTAGAATAAGACCAAGAAGACTTCATTTTCAATCCCTAGTAACAGAATAGTTGCGCCTGTCCCAATTATACACTTGAACTGATATGGTTAATGGGTGTGAAGGATCCATTTGGATTAAAGGAATACAATATGCTAAGTTACGGAAGCCAATCTGTTAACTCATCTTGTAATAATCTTGTGCAACTGTATCTAATGTGTATTGAACCACTTTAGCTCAGACCAGTTACTCCTTGAGGAGAAAAATTGGTTTCTACTTTCAGGAAGTTATTATTTTAATGTGGTCTGTATTACTTCAGCATTGGAGATTCCTGATTCCAGAATTGAAAGCAAATTATTCGTCTCTAACAAGCACGGAGAAATACCGCATAAGAATTTGATGAATCCTTCGAAATAATATGACTGGATGCTATTACTTGTAAATGGCTTGTCGCTTAGGAAGCCGCTGCTACAAATTCATATGAAGATACGCAAAGTCGGGGATCAGTCGCATGCCAATAAGCAGAGGACATTAATATGAGAAAAAGCTATCGTGCCATTATGGAAAGTGTGGTGAAGAAATGCCCTCTTTGTGGACTTTTGATAGAGGATGAGAGTGAACTGAGTTTATGTTCAAGTTGTTTGAGAGATGCCGACTGTTGCGTCGGATTAGAGAGGATTTTAGAATGAACTCATTGGATTGGGAGCGTCTCACAAAATCTAAAGCGCCGCTGAATAGTTAGGCATTTTTTTGTCGAGCAACTCATTTACTTTCAAGCCGTTCGCTTCGCGGTTTTATCTAAGGAATACCTGGATGGAATTTCGAGCTTCTTTTCTTGTACATGCAGCCCGTAGTTAAACGGGATTTCACGCGACATAATCTCATCCTGTTGACTTAACACTGGAATATGTAACCTAATGAACAATGGTCAGGAAAAGCGATTAGCATCATCCTACCAATTTCAAGGTGTCTGTCAGTGTGATTATCCCAGCTACTACACCTTTTTCGCTTACTAGAACACATTTGGAAAACCTTACTAGAGGAACTAGTGCTTTTGCCGGGGTAGACACGTCCACAATTGGTGGTGGCGGCTCCATTATGCTCGATAATGACATATCGCGATTACGGTCATTCTTTGCTGGCTCAACCATCCTTTTGGCTAGACCGTCCTCAGTTATTATCCCCACAACTTGAAAACCATCGAAGACGGGAATTTGACTAATAGAATTGCTTCTCATTCTTTCAATCACGACCATCATCGTGTCGCACTTCTGAACAAAGTAGAGATTTCGGCTGCATATGTCGCCAGCCTTAAGTGCAGACTGACCTTCAAGTGAACTAAGGAGGTCGAAAATCTTCTGAGCAGTTTCGTAACTTGGTCTACAACGACCAGACTCGATCTGATTGATCATGGATGTGCTTAGGCCAGTTAATCCTGCCAGCTTGCGCTGAGTTAATCCAAGCCTTCTTCTAGCATGAGCTATATACTCGAGCCTTGGCAGAATTTCCAATACTTTTCTATTTCGGGGCCTTAGGTTTTATAATAATTTGGACTCACTATGCTATATGTTCACGATTTTGACGATTGAGTTTTGGTTTAGCTTATATTTGTGCGCTTAAGTAGTCTTAAACATGAATGCCAACACTAGCTCGAATACGCAATCTAAATGGGATTCTGTAAAGCGTTATAAACTTACCAGAATGCTGAATGAGCTAGGTGGAATTTTAGGTCATGGGACGGAACTCGTGACAGTGTATATCCCCCCTCGACGACCAATATATGACGTTATAGCGCAGCTCAGAAATGAGTCTGGTACCGCATCAAACATTAAATCCGATCTGACTAGAAGTCATGTTCAGGACGCATTGAGTAGGACAATAGAGCACTTGAAGCTTTTCAAGGAGACCCCTGAGAACGGTTTAGTCATATTTTGTGGAGCGATTCCGACAGGAAAGGGATTTGGCACAGAAAAAATTGAGCTTTATTCAGTAATGCCACCAAAGCCGGTCCAGATCCAACTTTACCGTTGCGACGACCACTTTTGGATAAGCCACTTGAAGGATATGATGAAGGATGACAAAGTGATTGGCATTCTCGCCATCGATACTCAAGAGGCTGGACTTGGAATTTTAACGGGCGATCGATGGTTGGTTGTAGACACAATGACTTCGGGCGTTGCAGGCAAACATCGGCAGGGAGGTCAATCAGCTAGGAGATTTGAAAGACTCCGGGACAACGAACTCAATGATTATTATCATAGGGTCGCAGATCATGCCCAGAAGGTCTTCATTAATCAATACAATGTTCGAGGAATTATTGTAGGTGGGCCAGGTCCAACTAAAGAGAATTTTCTCAAAGAAGAATATTTAGACTATCGTTTACAAAACAACGTCATAACGACGCTGGATACTTCCTATTCTGGTGATGAGGGAATACGTGAAATCATAGACAAAGTTAATGATCAGGGAGTGATGGCCGAATATAGACTAATGGAGGAAAAAAAAATCGTAAAGAAATTTATGAGCGAGGTTCATTCAGGAGATGGTTTAGGTATTTATGGTATATCCGATGTTCTTGCGTCACTTCAAACAGGAATAGTTGATATGGTCATTGTTGCCGACAATATAACCAAGACTAAATTGGATGCAAAATGCAATAGGTGCGGATACAATCAACAAAAGATCGTTGAAAGAATCGACGCCACACGAGTGAAGCAAGAGATCATATCAAAACCGTGCCCCTCATGTTCTGCGGTCGATTATGAAATTATAGAGAAGGATATAGTGGATTACCTTGAGGAATTGGCCGCTTTGACAGGAAGTAAACTTGAAGTAATATCTGGAGGATCAGAGGAAGGTAGTCAAATTTCTAGTCTGGGCAGCATAGGAGCCATATTAAGATTTAGGCCAACAACAAATAAAAATTTGGTTGCGCATATATCTTGATTTAATTCTTGTCGGCTGCTAATATAGCACACTAATGAAACTGTGACGTGTCATCCAAACTAGCATGAAAGGATTTTAGA
>NZ_QURE01000006.1:53656-73159 GCF_009898475.1 Nitrososphaera sp. AFS
AGCTAATGAGGCGGCTCCTCTATAGGAGACGTATAGACTAGATTTGCTATTCTTCACTATACACTCACAGCAATAAAGAATGGTTTGCAAGCAGCATGGATAGATTGACCCGTAATCCATCAAATAGGATTTTTCCGACTGCGTTTGATTCTGTACTTGATGAGTTAAAGAGGGACAATTTTAATTGAAAGACATTACGGTCATCACTAAACCTATAGAACACTCTAAACTCGCTGGAGCCTCACAAGCAAATCCACAATAAATGCCCCTTGGTGTGGACTAAACTTTAATGATATGGTCTTATAGATCGAATAAGCAGATATGTTTGTCGTCAAAAAATTGAGCAAAAATGGTGTTTGGAATGTTGTTAGTCTTATTGACCAGAACGGATCGTTCAGAGGTGAGGCAAAGTTTGATTCTAAACAAGACGCCTTAGACTATCTTCTGGCATATAAGCAGAGGACTAAAACCCGAGAAAACGTTAAAGTCTTTAGCGAATAGGGAACATTGAATTATAAATGAATAGTTAAATATCTATCTGATTTGCAATGTCCCAATTAAGTTCTAAAAACGTCCGACGCGATAGGCTTTTACGTGAATACTGATAATAGAGTCACATGTGCGCAAACTTCTGTTATCTCTGTAATCTGGAAAAGTTAACTAGAGACTGTGCTTCGTGTCATAAACCAACTTGCAAGGACTGCATGAAGACCTTTCCATTCTCCCAAGATGTTTGCTTAGAATGTGCAAAGGAGGTCAAAACACGATTGGCCGGTATAAGGAGCGACGAAGAGATTTTTTAACAATTGGTCGTTACACGTTCAACTGCATTTTTAGGAATTAACGGACCTGAATATCTCTAAAAATCGTCCGTGGAGTTTTGGCAACTAGGTGGATGTGAAATTAGTCTACTAGAGGTGGAATTGGTTAGGTTATTCATTAGAAACAGTTAGCCATATTCCAACGTTTACAAGACAGTTACCTCTATCGGTGCATGTTGCGAGTTTATTATCTGAGGCTACTTCTAGAGAAAGGGCTCAAGTCAGAGTTCAGGCCCCATACACTAAATTGCGCCAACCGTGAGTAAACGTCAAATCCAGCTCCTTCAAGGCTCAAGAGTGTGGACGTCAGTTACTTGATAAAAGAATTCGACTCTATCTACACCGAATCCCCTGATTCTTCTTATTCTGCCTTCCTTGGTCAAGCGTGCAATGGCATATCTTACTTCATACTTACTTCCAATTTCTCTTTCGAGCTGCTTACCTGTGACTCTGCCGCTATTATTTCGGACGATAGAATAGACGTGTTCTGTCCAGTCGTATTTTGAACTCTTGTCGAGCTGAATAGAAGTCATCTTACTTAGCAAGAGTTCTAGCTTTAAAAGTAATCGAGACAATTTTTTTTTACTCGGTGTGAAGAGGGGATATACGTACTCAATTCTCCCAACATAACTCAACAAATAGGGACTAGTCGGATTGACAAATTGTTTCTCCTCAATCTACCATGGATAGATTGAGGAATGGTTTAATCAAGTCAGCAATTTTAGACAAATCCTCGTACGTTGCTATTTGTCTTACTGGCCATCTATCATCTGGGCTATCTTGACCAAACCTGGGTATAATATGAACATGCAGATGAGGGATAATCTGATTCGCTGCTCTTCCGTTATTTTGCCCAACGTTGAACCCTTTAGCCTTTACAGCCAAGATGATAGCTTTAGAGACAACGGGAACTAATGTATAGAGTTTTCTTATTTCACTTACAGGCATCACGAGCAAATTGTCATAGTGTTTTTTTGGAATTATAAGTGTGTGTCCTCTACTTAACGGATACTTGTCCAGGAGGACTAGGAAACTGTCATCCTCATAGATTCCGATGTGTGGTAGTTTCCTAGCAATGATGTCGCAGAAAATGCATGAGGAGTATTCCAATGATTTCTTCTACTATACGGATTGAAGCATATTTATATATATTAGATAATCTGCTGGTATGCTACAATATCCTTCAAGTCAATTCTGTATTTTGCTTGAGCTCTTAAATAATGGTATGGGAAACTCTACGGTGATTGATCAAAAGTTGGTTGCGGGCCATAAGATTAAGATTTTTGATCTCCTCTGTTGTCGCGGTAAGCAGTGGCTTGGTGCTTGCTGTTTCAAAAGAGAATGAAATTAACTTTGCTTATGCAGCACTTACTTATATTGGAGTCATTTGTCTCCATGCAAGTATTGATCTGTTAAACGATTATTGGGACTACAAGAGGGGAATTGACACCAAAACGTTCAGGACCAAATATAGTGGCGGGACTGGAGTACTTCCAGATAAGCTATTAATACCATCTCATGTATATATAGTAGGATTAATCCTTCTCATCCTCGGAGCACTTATCGGGACGTACTTTGCCTTTATCAGGGGGATAATGGTAGTCTTTATCTTAGGTTTTGCTATTGTGGCGGTTTATTTTTATTCATCAGATATCGTCAATTTTGGTCTTGGAGAATTCTTCGTAGCGATCAAAGGCGCTTTCATTGTAATCGGATCCTATTATGTTCAAACAGCGACAACAGACTTTCCTGCAATTTATTTGGGCACCATCATCGGAATATTATCAGCCGCAGTACTGATTGTAAACTCCTTTCCAGATTTCGATGCTGATCGCTCTAGTGGACGACGGACATTAGTGATATTGTTTGGAAAACCACGAACGGCGAAGGTATTCAAGGCCCTAGTTGTTTGTCCGTATATCCTGATAATTTGCGGCGTATTCCTTGGTTATTTTAAATTTTATTCCCTGCTAGCGCTGATTTCCTTACCGCTCGCAATTAATGTGGTCAAGCATACTAACACCTTTTATTTGCAAACGGATTGTTTAGTCTCTGTGATGCGAATAACATTATTATATTCTAGAGCTACAAGTATCGCCTTAACGTTAAGTTTGCTGCTATAGATCGACACCGCGAAGAGATGTCTAACCCCCTACGCCACCAAGGACGCAGAACACACTTACGGGCCGCCAAGTTTGTTCAAGTCTGGCAATATTGTAAAGAGATGTAGGTAACAATGGTTAAGTTACTACTTGAGAAATAAATTTTAACGTTTTAAATCATGTTTACAGAATATTATGGAATAGATTACACAAAACCAGATTATGGTCACCTGCTTAAACATAATGACTTTGGCTTAGGTTAATCAGTTTTTATTGCTTGTGCAACTCAACAGCAAAATCAGACGGATTAAGTGCATTACCACATACTCTGCATCGGTTACTGCTAGGTCTCAATACATCTCTAACCGACTTCAGGCTTATTATTTTGTTGATGATAGAACCACATTTGCCACAGATGACTTCTATACATGGATATGACATATGAATGACAGACGGAGGTATAAGGATATCAAACTTTTTATCAACAGAGATTGACGAAATAGTAATTGCTCGAGTCGCAGTGGATGGGAAAAGAAAGAACCACTAAAGAATTATTAATTGTAGGATCTATCACCATTTTTGCCATGCCAGTCGATCCAGTATGCGGAATTGAAATGGATGAAAAGCTCGCTACAACGCTTAATCATCAAGGTAAAAATTATTATTTCTGTTCAGAAGGTTGCAAGAAGATTTTCGTCAAGAAACCGCGCAAGTACCGATGATGGATAGTAACTTATACTCAATCAAAACTAGACTTCCTATACTAAGTTAAGTATCTTGATTTAAGTTAACAAGATACCTTATCTAATCATGAATAGGACTGAGATTGTAGATGTGCAATTTGGTACTTAATTTAGATTCGTTGGTTGGCGATGGTTTTCTACATATAGGCAGGACAACCGATATTTCAATACAAAGTTTTAAAAACCAACGATTCCTATGAGCCTAATATTATTCTGTCCGACTGGCTGTGATAGACCCACACCAAACGAATAGGGTTACATTGGGCTTTGATTGGTAATATTCAGATACTGCGGACATAGTCTGCACAATTCATCTATTCGGTTTAAAACAAACCTCTAGCAAGGTTGAACTAAGCTTGTTTCAACTTGAACAATATACAAGGTGTTATAAAGTAGAGGATGAGATTGCTCAACCAACTAATCAAGCTAGTCAATTTCGAACTTCGTGGGAGAAACGAGAAGGAAAAAGATTTCCAGGGAAATCCTTTATTGTAGTACAGAATCTTTTAGAACAATCATAAGAACACACCTCTATGATATCTCTATTTGAGCCTGTTTTAAGTAAGGACGTTTTGTTAACACAAATTGGAACGCTGTGTGTATGCAACAACTAATCTACTAAAAAGCATGGCAACATTGATGCTTTAATATTAGAGATAGTAATTTGTTAAATTTAATGAGAAAAAAATTTTTGAATGATCAAGCATGTACATCTGCAATTCAGATACCGACCTCAAAGTACTCAAATATCTGAATATTTAGTGATGTCAGACAGGATAAATAGAATTGGAGAGATTCTTTGCATGAAAGCTGCCTACGTAAGCGGAAGAAACAAAGTTTCTGTTGGCGATGTTGATGTTCCAAAAGTCGGCGAACATGAAGTTCTAGTACGTATGAGAGCTTGTGGAATATGTGGCTCTGACTTGGAGAAGGTTTATGGAACTTATATGATGGTATCAAATAGGCTGGGTCATGAGCCAGCAGGTATTATATCTGAATATGGACGATCAGTTGAAGGATTCAAAATAGGCGATAGAGTATTTGTTCATCATCACGTTAGCTGCAACGCGTGCCATTATTGTTGGCATGGCAAATTCACTATGTGTGACCTCTATCAAAATAGCAATATCGAACCGTGTGGTTTGTCTGAGCTGATCCTGGTACCTAAAATGAACACTATCAAAGGTGGTCTCACAAAATTGCCCGATGATTTGTCTTTTGAACAGGCCGCACTTATTGAGCCCCTGGCATGCTGCATAAGAGGCCTCTCAAAATTCAATATACAAAAGGGTGATGACGTAGTTGTCATAGGGGCTGGACCAACAGGCTTGATGCTAGCCATTTTAGCAAAATTAAGCGGCGCAGGAAAAGTGGCAGTCGCTGATACTAATCGATTTAGATTGAACTTTGCCGAAAAGCATTTCGACGTTGATATATTGAACGCATCAAGTGAAACTAATCTAGTGAAGGCGGTAGCAGCTATCACGGAACAAAGAGGAGCAGATCTCACAATAGTTGCGACCGGCAATCCGAAAGCACTACTTGTATCACCAGATGTAACACGTAAGGGAGGTGGCGTCCTAATTTTTGGGATTCCGAATAAGGCCAACACGATTGCCTGCGACATGGCAAAAATATATTCAAAGGAGCTTTCGGTGATTCCCAGTTACGCGTCTTCAGAAATAGAGATAAATCAAGCTATTAGAATGCTTTCATTAAGACAAATAAAGCTTGAGTCGTTAATCTCCCATCGATTTGAGCTTGAACGTATTGTTGAGGCTCTTGAATGTGCCCATAACGCTAAGGATGCGATGAAGGTACTAATAACCTCATAGTTATGACTTGGAAACTATAAATAATTCCACTCGGCGATTTTAAATACGATCAATATGGATTGGGGAATGAAAAACAGAATCTCCAAGATTATTCGGCCTGAAGACGGAAGAACTGTAATGCTTGCAATAGATCATGGCTACTTTTTAGGTCCCACGCAAAAGTTAGAAAATCCAGGTAAAATAATTAAGCCTCTGCTGCCTTATGCTGATTCATTGATGCTCACCCGCGGCATCTTACGAACCTCCCTAAATCCAAGTGTGAATATTCCAATAGTTCTCCGAGTTTCAGGAGGGAGCAGCGTAATAGGAGAGGACCTATCGAATGAAAGCCTCACCACTTCTGTGGAAGATGCCTTGAAACTTAACGTGTCTTGTGTTGCTCTTTCCATATTTGTCGGAAGCAAATATGAACATCGAACTTTAAAGAATCTGGCAAAACTCGTAGATGAATGTGAAAGGTTCGGAATTCCGGTCCTTGCTGTGACTGCGGTCGGAAAGGAAATGACGAGAGATTATCGCTATCTGGCACTTTCATGCAGAATCGCCGCCGAACTTGGGGCCCATATAGTGAAGACATACTACTGCGAGAATTTTGACAGGGTTGTTGAAGGTTGTCCTGTTCCAATAGTTGTTGCTGGTGGAAAGAAATTTCCTGAGCCAGAGGATGCATTACGACTTGCTTATGAGGCAGTCGAGCACGGTGCAGCAGGAGTTGATATGGGCAGAAATATTTGGCAATCAGACTTTCCAATCGCTATGATCAAGGCAATTAGGTCTATAGTTCATGGTAATTCAACGGTGAAGGAGGCTAGCGAAATTTTCATCCAGGAAAAAGAAACAATTCAAAACACTGTGAAGACCGCGTAGCTAAACCAGTCCAGACGCTGTTTTATCACAAATTTAAGCAAAATTCGCTGTGCCAGGAATTTGCTAAGGTTAATTGATTTCGCTTGTGGATTTCTCTATAGGCACGCGAGTAAACTGAATGCGCGTAGCGGAACTTACACAATATTTATAAATTACGATGGCACAGCAATTTTGTTGGAAATGCCTAGTGCTAATTATGAATATTATGTGGATCATCAGCCGATCTGTATGGCTAGCTTAGGTTCGGTAGTGGGTATGCTTCTTTAATCGGACCTGCAAGCAGTTTTAACGGGGTGTTGTCTAGTGATTGCGGTTGGTGAGGATTACACTTGGTAGAAATGATTGGGTCTAAGGCATTGGTTACAGCCTTGGAAAGAGAAGGAGTGGAATATGTATTTGGATTACCTGGTGGTGCGAATCTTCCTATTTACGATGCTTTGGTAGATGCCAACTTTAGACATGTTCTCGTTAGGCATGAGCAGTCAGCTTCTCACATGGCCGATGGCTATGCAAGAATAAAGCGAAAGGCAGGTGTGTGTTTTGCTACGTCAGGTCCAGGCGCTACTAATATTATCACGGGCCTGGCCACTGCTTATGCGGACTCATCACCCGTTTTGGCGGTGACCGGCCAGGTTGCAGTAGCTATGATAGGAAAGGATGCTTTCCAAGAAACCGATATTATTGGTGTTGCTAACCCGTGTACAAAATACTCGTTCCAACCTCGGTCAGCGCGAGATATACCTGAAACAGTTAAAAAGGCCTTTTACATTGCTGAGAGTGGTAGACCGGGGCCGGTTCTCATAGATATACCTAAGGATGTCCAGCAGGCCAGCGCCGAAATGACATTTCCTGACCTAATTAAGGTGAGAGGTTATAGCCCTATTGTGGACCCGGATCTTTCCCAGTTGGGTAAGGCCGCTGAAATATTGCTTACTGCTCAGCGACCAATAATAATGAGTGGAGGTGGAGTAATACTGTCAGGAGCATTTTCTGAGTTGCAGGCATTAGCTGAGCTACTGATGGCTCCCGTGGTCACGACTTTCAAAGGGAAGGGCTCCTTTCCTGAAAATCATGCCCTAGCAATGGGTCCAATAGGAATGCACGGTCATGCTGAAGCTAACAAGATGATATTGGAAGCGGATTGCATACTGGCAGTAGGCGCAAGGTTTTCGGACAGATCAGTTGGGAGGTACGACGAATTTGGAAGAGGAATGAACATAATACATTTGGACGTTGATCCGGCAGAAATTGGCAAAAACAAATTGGTTGATGTCGCAGTGATTGGAGATGTGAAGTCGTCGCTTAGAACTCTCTTCAAGATGCTCTCAAAAGCCATAATAAAAAAGGACCTTGACAATCCCTGGCTGAAGAGGAGAAAGGAGCTTATTGACTATTATTCAGAGACTATTAAGGACTATTCGAGGGAGCTGACTGCAAGAAAGGCACTAAAGAAGTTACGGGAAATTTTGCCAAGCGAGTCTATCGTGACAACCGAAGTAGGACAGTGCCAAATGTGGGCTTCGTTACATTTTGACGTTATATCTCCAGGCACTTTTTTCAGTTCGACTGGTCTTGGAACAATGGGATTTGGATTTCCTGCCTCGATAGGTGCGAAAGCCGCCCGACCAGAAGTATCTGTGGTAGATATAGCTGGTGACGGTTCATTTAATATGACAGAGAACTCTCTTGCGGTCTCTGTTCTTGACGAGCTCCCTGTCATAGTTTTCCTTATGAATAATTATATGTTGGGAATGGTGGCCCAATGGCAGAGAGCATTTTATAATAGACGATATATGGGAGTTCATCAACATAATTGTCCTGATTATGTAAAAATTGCACAGGCATATGGAGCAGAAGGCATCAAGGTTCAATCCTTGCCTGAGCTGGAACAGGCGATAAGGTCTGCTCTCAAGATGGAAGTCGCGACCGTCATCGATATTTCAATAGATCCGGAAGAAGATGTATATCCATTTGTAGTACCTGGCACTGGCTTAAAGGATATGGTCACGGGATCCTGATAGTCATGACAGGGGCGGACGGATCTACTGCATATGTAGAACGTACCTCGGACGGCGAAAAATTTCAAGGATGGCATATTTTATCCGCTTTGCTCGAAAATAAACCTGGGGTATTGTTCAGAGTCACAAATCTTTTTAGAGCAAGAAATTTTAATATCGAAAGTATCACAGTCGGGTCCACTGAGAAGACAGATCTGTCGAGAATGACAATAACATTTAACGGTGATGAGCGGACACTTGACCAGCTGGTAAAGCAACTTCGGAAGCTTATTGATGTAGTAGAGGTGAAGGTACTAGACACAAATAGGACTGTTTATCGCGAATTGGCATTGATTAAGATGAAGGCAGCCGAGCCCACGGCAAGAATGGAAATTGTTAATTTCGCGTCCATTTTTAGAGCAAACATACTTGATATAGGGAATGATACCATTACCGTAGAGCTTACCGGAACACCGGACAAAATAGATGCCTTCAAAAGGCTTGTAGAACACTTTGGAATATTGCAGCTAGCTAGAACTGGCGTCTCAGCTCTTTCGAGAGGAGGAGAACTCTAACAATAACTGAACAAAAAGTAAGGATATTTGATACTACTTTGAGGGATGGTGAGCAGACTCCAGGCGTATCTATATCTCCTGAACAAAAATTTCAAATCGCATTAAAATTGGATGAGCTTGGGATTGACGTAATTGAGGCTGGGTTCCCTGCAGTTTCACAAGGCGAAGTACTTGCCATCAAGAATATAATCAAGCAAGGGTTGAGAGCAGAAGTTTGTGGCTTGGCACGTGCAGTAAAATCAGACTTGGATGCTGCTATAAATTCTGATTTAAATTATATTCACACTTTTATTGCCACATCAGATATTCATATGAAATACAAGCTGAAGATGACTAGAGAACAGGTACTTGAAAAGGCCATCTGGGCAGTAGAATATTCAAAAAAGCATGGGATCCTGGTAGAATTTTCTGCAGAGGATGCAACTCGATCTGATCGATCATTTTTGAGTCAAGTGTTCTCAGCAGTGGCACTTGCTGGGGCTAACAGGATTGATATCCCGGATACCGTGGGATATGCTACTCCAGAATACATTCGACAGCTAGTCATAGATGTGGTACGACCAACCGGGTTGCCTACTAGTGTACATTGCCATGATGACTTTGGTCTTGCAGTAGCTAATTCACTTTCTGGGATTGTTGCAGGCGCTGAATGTGCTCATGTAACAATAAACGGTTTAGGAGAAAGAGCTGGTAACGCATCCCTCGAGGAGTTCGTGATGGGCCTTCAGTGCCTTTATGGGCGAAAACATAATGTTAAGACAGAGTTGCTTTATGAGACCTCCAAGTTCGTGGCAAATGTTATGGGGGTCACTGTGCAACCGAATAAGGCAATTATCGGCGAGAATGCATTTGGACATGAATCGGGTATTCATACTCATGGCATATTAAATAACCCTATGACTTATGAACCCATAAGTCCTGAACTTGTAGGTAGGAAGAGATGGCTACAAGCAGGTAAACATGCCGGTACCCATGGAATAAATGCAATGCTCGAAACATTCGGAATAAATCCTACGGAGATGGAACTTCTTGAGATTGTGAATAGACAAAAAAGTCTAGCAGACATGGGAAAATCTATCAGTACCACGGAGCTTCTATCGATCGCAGGCGAAGTTATGCATAACAGCAAATTTGAAGAGAAGTTTAAGCTCTATGATTTCCACATCGTCACTGGGATGAATATTATTCCCACGGCGGTAGTAAGACTAAATACTGAAGGCAAAGATCTGATTGCTTCAGAAATCGGGGTGGGTCCAGTAGACGCTGCACTGAAAGCAATACAGAAGATTGCTGGGGAGATGGCCAATATTAGGATCAGAGAGTACAGGTTAGAATCTATCACTGGAGGATCGGATGCACTAGCGGAAGTGTCAGTGAAAGTGGAGGATAAAAACGGTGGAGTTGTTTCCTCAAGGAAAGCCGGCGAAGATGTAGTCGTCGCCTCTGTCCAAGCTATGATGGAAGCAGTTAACAAAGTAATGTTACAAAAGGTCCTACATTCAAAAAGTCAAAAGTAAATTTATACACTACAATATAACCTCACTAACCAATGGGGAGGTACAACATTGCTTTAGTATTAGGGGATGGTATTGGGCCTGAGCTTGCATCCTCTGCTAATATGATACTCGAGAAGATAAATGACAACACTACAGTCAAATTTAATGTTAAAACCGCTGAAGCTGGCGATGGAGCACTGGCAAAATATGGCGAGGCTCTCCCTCAACTTAGTATGGAAATAATCAAAGGGTCACAAGGATGCTTAAAGGCACCTGTCGGCGAGAGCGCAGCTGATGTTGTCCTTGTGTTAAGACGCCTCTTTGACCTTTATGCGAACGTTAGGCCAGCAAAATCTTATCCCAACGTTGAGAACCTCTCAGATAGTGTAGATCTCGTACTCATTAGAGAAAATACCGAAGATTTGTACATGGGATGGGAGTTTCAAGCAGACGATAACACAGCGATTAGCTTGAGAATTACCTCAAAAAGGGCATCTGAACGGATTGCAAAGTACGCTTTTGAAGAGGCACGCTTAAGAGATAATAAAAAGAGGGTTGTAGCCGTTCATAAATCTAATGTGCTACGAATGAGTGATGGGCTGTTTGCAAAGACATGCAGAGCAGTCTCGCAAAACTATCCAAATATTAGCTACAACGAATCTTACGTAGATGCATGTGCAATGAATTTAATACGCAACCCTGATGAATTCGATGTTATTTTGACATCGAATCTTTATGGAGATATTCTATCAGATGAAGCCGCACAGGTCGTCGGTGGATTGGGGTTGGCTCCTTGCGCCAATATCGGAGAGTCTTTTGGGCTATTTGAACCGGTCCACGGCGCCGCCTTTGATATTGCCGGGAAAAATCAGGCTAACCCATCCGGTATGTTGTTATCCATAAAAATGCTATTAGAATGGTTGTCCAATAAATACAGTGATAATGATGCTTTTAGGACCGGCCAACATCTGGAATCCTGCTTAGTTGAAATGTTTAGAAATAACCAAACTACCAAAGATTTGGGAGGGAAATTAACAACCAACGAATTCACGAAGTTACTTTCGTTGTCAATGTACTAGCTGAGAAACATAAAAGAAGTTCAGTTCCTATCAAAAATCAAGCCGTTACTCAGCAGGATTTTAGAAGGCGATTACCAGCCAATCCAAACATTTGATGAAAGTTGGGAAGATTTTTGTATTTTGATTTCTTAATTATATTGTTTTTGATTAAAATCCAAAACAGATCTGAATTAAATTTAGAATTCCTTTGATCTATTAGCGGGTTCGCTTTCAATCAGAATAGATCACGTCTCGATTACGCTACTAGCTGACGAAATAAACGGATAGTATTATAATCTAACAATACTTGATGGTTGAGAAATTGACTCTCGGGGTCGGATAAGTAACACATACCAAACCTAATAATTCTAATGGATGGGATGGCATATATAGAACAGCTTTACACTCCACTATGATGCCTGCTAAAAGATGGCAAGATGATGAGGTTACTACTAGTGTGCTCGAAGGAAAGAAGATTGCATTGTTAGGATATGGTATTCAAGGTCGCGCTCAGGCTTGTAATATGAGGGATTCAGGTATAGATGTCATCGTTGGCCTTAGAAGAGGTAGTAAAACATGGGAATCTGCCGAGGCAGATGGTCATCGTGTGATGGAAATGTCAGAAGCTGCTGAAGCAGCAGACATCATACATTTTTTGATCCCGGATATGGAACAAGCCGAGGTCTATTTGAACCATGTTTCTTCACATTTACGGAATGGAGACACCATCAGTTTTTCTCACGGTGCAGCCATACATTGGAAATGGATCATTGCCCCAAGCACCGTAGATGTTATTATGGTAGCTCCCAAAGGGCCAGGACAATTGGTTAGAGAATTGTATTTACAGGGCTTTGGTACCCCTTCATTGGTCGCTGTCCATCAGGACTATACTAAAAAGGCGTGGGATAAAGTGTTGGCCATTGCAAAATCGATTGGTAGTACCAAGCCAGGAGTGCTTCAAACTTCCTTTAAAGAAGAAGTCGAAACAGATTGGTTTGGGGAACAAGTGGACCTTTGTGGAGGAGTTCACTCTTTGATAATGTCCGCCTTCGATACACTCGCTGAAAACGGATATCAACCAGAAGTTGCTTATTTCGAATGTCTTCACGAGTTGAAACTAATAGTAGATCTAATACAGAAGTATGGGCTGACAGGAATGTATAATCGAGTCAGCGAGACTGCTAGATACGGAGGCCTTACCAGAGGGCCTAGGGTGATAGGCGATGAAACGAGAAAAAAGATGAAGGAAATTTTAGAAGAAATACGCTCAGGAAAATTTGCTGACGAATGGGTCAGTGCATACAAAAAAGACGGAAAATATTCCTTTGTTCGGAATATGAAAGAGATTGAGAATCATCAATTGGAAAAAGTTGGAAAGGAATTACGCAGAATGATGTGGCCCGGAGAAGCAGAAGTGACTACTACATAACCTGTGTGAACACTGAGGTTCCTTCCTGTAAATATGAAAGAATAAGCGGATGAAACCCTTTATGCCTATTTCTTAACTCCTAGCGTTCTGTTCTTGAGCCTCATTTGCTTGGCATGACATTTTCTGCATCTCGTAGAAAGAATCGGGTTCTTTGCACCACAATTGAAGCAAATTTTAAAGAATAACCTTCGTTGTTGTGCAATTTGTTTTTTTACAACATCAGTAATGGGCATTATTTTCCTCAATTGTTATGTTATAGTCGTATGATTTTTAGCTTTCTATTCTCGGGCTGACTATAATGGCTGAATTCGCGCTTACCTTTATACGCATCGGCCAAACCTCACCTAAAATTTCTTCTATAAGCCTTTGTTGTCGTTCATACCGGCCGATTGGTTCGACCTCTACTGTTCCTGGCTGTTTGTAGTCACTGATAATGCTATTACCGTGGACTGATAATGCTATCACAAAGGTTTTAAACGTCAAGCAGCAGAGGTTCGTTATGCGTATAACATTATCGGCAATCAAGGCCGACATAGGAGGAATAGGTGGCCACACGCGCCCAAGTGATGAACTAATCGGAGCGGTGAAAAGGTCTGTAGAGGAGTCAAAGGACCTCTTGATCGACTTTTACGTGGGATATACTGGAGATGATGTTCATATTATTATGAGTCACACACATAAGGTAGATGACCGAAATATCCATAAGCTTGCATGGAATGCCTTTAACGAAGGAACTAAAGTAGCTAAGGATCAAGGCCTCTATGGTGCCGGTCAGGACCTTCTCAAGGATTCCTTTTCAGGTAATGTGAAGGGGATGGGTCCAGGGGTTGCTGAGATCGAAATGGAAGAACGTACCAGTGAAGTTTTTTGTATTTTTGCTGCCGATAAGACTGAGCCTGGTGCCTTTAATTTTCCTTTGTGGCGATTGTTTGTAGACGCACGAAGTAATACTGGTCTATTGATAAATGAAAAACTCGCGGCAGGAGTGACTTTCAGAATTATGGATGTGGTAGGTGGTCAGATCGCTGATTTAAAAATGTGGCAAGACAAGCCAGAGCTTGAGGCAGCTTTAATGTATCCTGGTAGATATGTAATACATTCAGTACTGTCTAATGATGGGGACCAGATTGTCTCCGCTTCAACTGACAGATTGCATAACATCGCAGGAACATATGTTGGAAAAGATGATCCAATTGCTATAGTGAGAACTCAAAAGGATTTTCCTGCAACAGAAGAAACTGGCAGTGCTTTTAACGACCCACACTTCGTTGCCGGAAACACAAGAGGCAGCCATCATATGCCGCTTATGCCTGTCAAATTAAATTCTGCCGCCAGCTTGAACTATTCTTTGCCTATCGTCTCATGCCTTGTATTTAGTATGCATGCGGGAAAATTTACCGGTCCATTAGATGGGTTTGGTACCCCGGATTGGGATCTTCAGCGTTGGATGGCTGCAGAAAGAGCAATGATAATCCGTAACCAAGGGTTCATCCATCCAGCAACGCTTGTTCCGGAAGAGTTGGAATATAACAAAGGATATGAAGCAAGGATGTCGAAACTACAAGGGAAATTCAAATTGCCCTCTTCGTGACAGCCAAACTAATCTTGATTTAAGAGCAGAGGAAAAAGACCTAAAGTGAGATCACCCACTCTAATCATAAATTTTAAGAACTATCGTGAAGTGCATGGCCGAGCTACTATTAATCTTTCAAACGCCGCTCAAAAAATTGCAGATGATCTTCAAGTTGAGATTGGTTTGGCTCCCCCACTTTTTTCAATTTCTTCCTTGAGCCAGATGGTAAGTATTCCAGTTCTGTGCCAACATTTAGACAATACTTCTGAAGGTGCATCCACAGGCTTCCTGTCTCCAGAGATGGCAAAGTCATTTGGTGCAGTCGGATCAATAATTAATCATAGCGAGCATCCTATTAGTCAAAGCTTGATTAGTGAGATGGTCGAACGACTTCGAAATTTGAAAATGACATCAATTGTTTGCGCCAAAAGCCCAGAGGAGGTTTCAAATATAGCAAGCTTTCATCCAGATTTCATTGCTATCGAACCTCCTGAGTTAATAGGGTCGGGCCGAGCAGTTTCTAAGCACGATCCGTCAATCATTACGCGTTCTCTAGAAGCCAAATCTGATCGCTCGAATTCGACGAGACTTCTTTGTGGCGCTGGGATAGTTGATAAGACCGACGTTATTAGCGCAATCAGATTGGGGGCAGAAGGGATTCTGGTATCAAGCGGTGTAATAAAGGCAAGCTCTTGGCATGAAAAGATTCTCGAGTTGGCGTCAGGATTTCTCGTGAGATAGTCGAACAAGAAAAATGGGAATATAATACGATCACGGTTGATCGGTGTCTCTCATCGTAATGTCTTAGGATTATGTTTTACAAGCCAATCTCGTTTGACAGCTTAATTAGCTTTTTGCCATCATTCGTTAATCTGTTATAGATCCTATTTTTGACTACTTTTCTCTGAACCAGACCATTACTCTGTGCCTTCAGCAGCAGTTTATGTCCATGTCCATAAGCTCCTAGTTTTTGGAGCAATTCTCTGGTAGGATACTCTGCATACCCGATGGTTTTCACAAGTCTTACAACGGCCCTCTCCTTTACAAGAATTCTAAGTAGATGAGCCTGTCTCACACTTAACTCAAATTATAGAAAATATATAACCGTTACTAATAGTTGGCAACAGGAGTAATTACTATCTTCGCTAATTTTGCTATTGTGATCAGAGACTTATAACTTGATCATACCAGCCGGGCAGTGTAGACGTGACAAACCACAAAGAATTAATTATCTAAAAACCTTTCCAGTAAAACTGACATCGCATGACTGACTGGGACTTGTTGTTACCAGGTATTGGTCTTACTTCTTTAGGGATTGCTGGTGTAGCCCTCTCGCTAGCAGGAATTGCAGCTACTTTTTTAGAAGGTATGCATGCTGTGTCTCTTCTCGCTATGTTTATTGGGCTCATCTTTTTAGTGCAAGGTCTATTTAAGGATGGCTTTCCTACAGGACCTAGAGCAAAATCTGCTAGCTTATTCACTTTGGGTTTTCTGGTAACTTTTGGTTTTGCCGCTGCTATAACTGTAAGTGCGCACGTGCCAAGTATATTTGCGTATATTACATTAATGACAATCATCTTTCTCCCAATTTCAGTTCTTGCGCTTGCATCCTACAAGAATGCACCGTATATGAGAAATTTATCAATTATTCTCGTTGGAATTGCGATAGTTGGAGGATCTGCATTTTATGTACTAGGCGTTGTAGTACCAAAATCCTCAGCTCAAACAGGGCAAAATGGGGCGACTCCTGGCATGTCTAATTCAAAAAGCTCTACCTCCAATTCTGTAACATTCTCCAAGGGAGCTCCAGTTTTGAAAGTAGTTATTTTACCAGGTGCATCAGCCAAAGGCAACCCTAACTTTGATCCAAAAGTTATCCAAATAAAGAAAGGCGGAGGTATAATTTGGACCAATAATGATAACGTTCCGCACACCGTAACAAGCTTTGCAGACAGTGGGAAGTCCTTTGATTCGTCTCTGATCATGCCAAAAAAGACTTTTGGTCTCAATACTGCACATTTAATAAAACAAAGGTACGATTACTTCTGTTCAATCCATCCCTTCATGAGAGGAACGATTAATATAATGCAGTGATGAAACCGGTTGCAAGCCAGAAGTTCAGAGAAATGCAACTGGGCTCACAGAAAATGGTTGCCTCAGGCTGGCAAAAGATTCTCGAAAAGAATTTCTCTAATTGTATAATGGAGTGTGTCTTCTAGCTGCCATCCTCAGCTGAACGCAAAACTGGAGAAGTTCGCATGTTTGCCTCCATATCTGCTAATAGCTTAAACAAGTCAGGCTTATGTGAGTTTAGATATTCAAATCCTTTGTCCTTTAACCTGATTTGGAACATTCTTAGGTCTCTATGTTGGTCGAAAAATTGCTCTATCATTGCTGTCCCATGCTTAGCAGGGTTAATTAACTGATCGAAACATTCCATCGTTGAACCGACGTCACCAATCTCCACTGACTCTTTCGCCTTACCCAGAACCTCTAGAATGTCCCTTATTTGCTGAACAGGGGCAGATATTTCTTTAGTACGACCCAAAAAGCCGATGCGCTTCGAGACTCCAACTTTTTCAGCTATTTCTTTGACTAATTCATAGTACTCTTCCTTGCTTGTAAAGAAGCCATGGATCTCTTTCTTTTCCTTTCTTATCACCAAACCTTTCAGGGATAGTCTCATAATAGCATCTTCAACTTCAGTTTTGTCCATTCCTGTAACCCATACGATTTTTCCTACGTAGTTGTACCCTTGTCGAATAGATTCTAGCACTACGACCTCGATAATCCGCCTAAATCCCTCTTCTGCCTTGGCATTTTCAAAGTCTCTGTCTCTCACTGCTCTTTTGGCGTAAGTGATGTCTATCTCAATCGAACGCTTAAGAGCTTCCATGCCTTCGTCAGGCTTCCCTATAACAGTAAGGTAACAAGCTTTATTATACCAAGACATTCCGTCATTCGGGTTAATGTCAATCGCCTTGTCGCATGATTCAATGGCTTTATCATAATTACTCATCTTGTAATAGGCCAAGCCCTTCATATTCCATGCTTCACCATTACTGATATCTATGTCCAAAGCTTTATCGTATGAGGAAATCGCTACTGCGTATTGACCAAGATGAAAATGGGCGTACCCTTTTTTTATCCAAGAATCAACATATTTTGGGTCAATTCTTAGGGCTAAATCAAAGCTACGTATGGCGTCTTCAAGCCTTTCGCTTGCCATCTGGTTAACACCTTTCTGGTAAAGATGTCGCTTCTGGAACTCCGAATCGTCATCGTAACTAACAAAATGATTGGGTTCGGAATCGGTTTCATACGACTTATGCCTTCTTCCTAAGAGCTTGCCCATTAGTATAAGTAGGCCTTCTCGCAGATAAATAGATTTGGAGCGTGACTTTGTAGCGATACAATCCCTCTTTTATCTTTCTCTGAAAAGCGTTTGATTGCAAAAGGATTATTTAGAAGGGATGCGCTTACTATATTATCTCGGGGTTATTTAATTGAAATTGAGCGATATCGATGTAGAAGGATTAACTGGAAGAAGTTTCAGAATCATTATTAATAATGGAAAGGAGGGCATTCTTCAATCTAAGTTGTGGAAGGAGCTTGACTTGACTAGCCGAGACGGCTCTCGTGTTGCGATCCGTCTTGAGAAACGATCTCTCATAAAACGCGAGAAGGTGTTGCAAGAGGGTAGATGGACCTACAAACTATTTGCACTCAAATTACCAGTAGGAACAGACACGATTGAGCAAGCCCCGTGTCTGACCTGCCCTGTCGAGCATATGTGCTCAATCGACGCTTACTACAGTCCTAACAGCTGCAACCTTATAGAAAATTGGACTTTAATTTCCTACGACACTGCTACAGAACCTCATTATCGTAGTGAAGAGTCCACATCACAGGATATTCTTCCACGAACTCAAGAAAGTAATATTAGGCACGACATCAGTGAGGCTCAGCTTGTGGTGAATGAGTCAAAGGCAACTTCTGTAAATTATCATTAGAGGATTTATGCAAACACTAAATTGTTCAATTATTCTAATTGTGAAGTCGGGTTAGTTGGAATTATATCTTGGGCTTGATAGCTCCCACAACTATGATAGCAATTATGGATAATACTAAACTCCATCTGTAGCTTTCCCCCGATGTCGAATAACCAAGTCTTGAAACAAATAAAAACTATGTTGACTCGATTCAGAAGAACTCATTTTAAAACTATAAATCATATTGATGAAATTCAAAACTGCAGAAGATCCAGATTACCGATACCATGTATATGACACCGACTGAACAATACATATTCCATCATAGAAATCCGTCGACGCGGAGATTTTCAAAATGAGATTAATCGAAGCGAAAAAAGAATATTATCGAACGCTGGCCAAAAAAGATGGATATAGGAGCCGATCCGCCTATAAGCTTGCCCAGTTAGACAACTCCTATCATATTTTTAAGTCTAAAAGTACCGTGGTCGATATAGGGTCTTCGCCTGGGGGTTGGCTTCAGGTGGCAAAACAAAAAGTTGGGGAGAATGCCATGGTAATTGGAATTGATCTCAAGCATATTTATCCTTTGCAAGGTGTTATAACCCTACAGGGTAGCATAACTGATTCTGAAGTGATAGATGAAGTTCTCAAATTGGTAGGAGGAAAAGTGGATATAGTACTGTCAGATTTGTCACCAAATATGAGTGGCATCTGGGACCTGGACCACGCCAGGCAAATTTCGCTTACAAGAGCTGCCTTATCAGCTAGCGTTCGATTATTAAAGAGAGATGGTATTTCAGTCTTCAAAGTTTTTGAAGGAGAACTCCTTGAACGATTGAAAAAAGAGATGAGATGTCACTTTCAAAGGGTGTACTCAAGTAAGCCCAAGGCTAGTAGACAGAGAAGCAGTGAGCAATACTTAGTATGTTTAGACTTTACACTTACCTGATTTGAATTATGCCTTTCTTTGATGGTCCATCTTGTCGCAATATTCTTGAGCTGTAAGTCGAGA